>DAPKRP010000805.1:0-10375 GCA_031800515.1 Polyangiaceae bacterium LLY-WYZ-14_1
GACCCCCGACGCGCCCCCGGGGGCAGGGGTTCCCACCCGGGCGCGGGCATCGAGGAGCGGGGGTTCCCACCGCGGGGTCCGGGGCCAGGGCACTGGCGATGACCCCGACCGCCGACCTCTCCCCCGAGCTCGACGAGCTCGCCATCCGCACGATCCGCGGCCTGACCATGGACGCGGTGGAGCACGCCCAGAGCGGGCATCCGGGGACGCCGATGGCGCTCGCGCCCCTGGGGTGGGTGCTGTTCTCCCGGCTCCGGCGCCACGACCCCCGGGCCCCCCACTGGGTAGGACGGGACCGCTTCGTCCTGTCGAACGGCCACGCGTCCATGCTGCAGTACACCCTGCTGCACCTGACCGGCTACGACCTCCCCTTGGAGGAGATCAAGCGCTTCCGCCAGTACGAGAGTCGGACCCCCGGTCACCCGGAGGTCGGCCACACCCCGGGCGTCGAGTCGACCACGGGCCCTCTGGGGCAGGGCTTCGGCAACGCCGTCGGGATGGCCATCGCCGCCCGGCACCTGTCCCGGCGCTTCGACCGACGGGACCTGCGGCTCTTCGACCACCGGGTCTGGGCCATCGCCTCGGACGGGGACCTGATGGAGGGGGTGAGCGCCGAGGCCGCGTCCCTGGCCGGCCACCTCCGCCTCGGCCACCTGGTGGTGTTCTTCGACGACAACCGGATCACCATCGACGGATCCACGGCTCTCGCGATCTCCGAAGACACGCCGGCCCGCTTTCGCGCCTACGGCTGGCAGGTGCTCGAGGTGGACGACGCGAACGACCTCGACGCCCTAGAGCAGGCCGGACGAGAGGCCGCGGAGGACACGGAGCGACCCACCTTGGTACGGGTGCGCTCCATCATCGGCTGGCCGGCGCCGAACAAGCAGGGCACCGCGGAGGCCCACGGTTCCGCCCTCGGCCCCGACGAGCTCGAGCGGACCAAGGAGATCCTGGGGATCCCGAAGGAGCCCGCCTTCCTGGTGCCGGAGGAGCTCGCCGAGGCCCGGGAGGCGGTGGTGGCTCGGGGAGGCGCCCAGCGTCGTGACTGGGAGGATCGACTCACCCGGTTCCGGGATGACTACCCCCGGGACGCGACCGCCCTGGACCGGGCCCTGTCCCTGGAGCTCGCCCCGGACTGGGACGCCGACCTGCCCCGCTTCGACCCGGACGACGAGGGCACGGCGACCCGGAAGGCGGGGGCCAAGGTGCTCGAGGTGATCGGCCGAACCGTGCCCGAGCTCGTCGGCGGCTCGGCGGACCTCGAGGCGTCCAACAAGACCACCTTGCCGGAGGGCATCGGCTTCCAGGAGCACGACGAGCCCGGCGTCCCCCGGACCATCCACTGGGGGGTGCGGGAGCACGCGATGGGCTCCGCCTGCAACGGGATGGCGCTCCACGGCGGGGTCCGTCCCTTCGCCGCCACCTTCCTCATCTTCAGCGACTACATGCGACCGGCGATCCGGCTCGCCGCGCTGATGGGCGTGCCCACCCGCTACGTCTTCACCCACGACAGCATCGGCCTCGGCGAGGATGGGCCCACCCACCAGTCCGTCGAGCAGCTGGCCAGCTTGCGCGCCATTCCCGGCCTGACCGTGATCCGGCCCGGGGATGCCAACGAGGTCTCCGAGGCCTGGCGGGTGGCGATGCCGCGTCCCGGCCCGGTGGCGCTGGTGCTCTCCCGCCAGAACGTGCCGATCCTGGATCGCGCCGGCATGGCCCCCGCCGCCGAGCTCGCCCGGGGAGGCTACGTGCTGCGGGACCCCGAGGGAGGTCCGGGGAAGGTCGACGTGGCGCTGCTCGCGACGGGCTCCGAGCTGCCCGTCGCGGTCGCCGCCGCGGACCGCCTCTCCCGGGATGGGGTCGCCGCCCGGGTCGTCAGCATGCCCTCCTGGGAGCTCTTCGAAGAACAGGACGCCGACTACCGGGACAGCGTCCTGCCCCCGGACGGACCGAAGGTCGTCGTCGAGGCCGCCACCCGCTTCGGCTGGCAGCGCTGGACCGCCGGGGCCCCCGCCGCGTACGTCACCGTCGACCGCTTCGGCGCGAGCGCCCCGGGCGACGTCGTGATGGAGCGCTACGGCATCACCCCGGAACGAGTCACCGAGGCCGCCCGCGGGCTGCTTTGATCCGCGCGGCTCGGTGGCTTCCGAGGGCGGCGTCCGGGGGCACCCCGGATGGTTCCGTCCCTGGGCCCCGCCGGCGGGCCGCCAACCCCTTGTTCCGGCTCTGCGGTCTCGGCGTCGGGGGCGCGGGGCCGGCGGCCGGGCGAACGGGCCGGGCCGCCGGCCGGGGGCCGCGCCGGGCGCTTCAGCGGTTGGCGGGCGCCGCGCTGATCTGCCCGAGGACCGACTCCCGGTCCCGCTCCATCGCCATGTCCCCGAGGGATACGATGCCCTGGCAGGTCTGCCCGTCGAGCACCGGGACCCGCCGAACCCCCCGTTCCCGCATGATGTCGACGACCTTGTCCGTGTCGTCGTCCGGGCCGACGCTGAAGAGGGACCCGCTGCAGATCTTTTCCAGCGGCTTCTGGGCGCCGTCGACGCCGTCGGCGAAGCCCCGGACCACCAGGTCCCGGTCGGTCACGATGCCGCAGACCCCGCCCTGGGGCTTTTCGACGATGATCGCCCCGACGTCGGCGTCCCGCATCTTGGTAGCGGCGTCGGCGGCGGTCGCCGACGAGGGCATACAGATGGGGTTCGACGTCATGATGTCTCGCACTTTGCTAGCCATGTGAATCTCCTTCCCACGCCAGATGAGCGTGGATCTCTCCTCCCCTAGCCGCGCCGGTTCGCGTCGAAAGCGGGGGCACGATGCGCCGGGGCGGTCCCGCCACGGTTGGGGCACGGCGGACCGCCGCGGAGCCCCCGCACCCCCGCCGGAGCGGTGGATCATCAGCCGGCGAAGAGGACGGTCAGCCGGCGCGGCGGGCGGGGCGACGATCGAGGTGGGCCAAGACCTCGACGAGCTTCGCCAGGCTGTCCAGGTTGTGCACCGCCCGGAAGTCGTCGACGTGGGGGAGGATGGTCCGGATACCCCGGGCCCGGGGGGTGAAGGCCTCGTAGCCCAGCAGGGGGTTGAGCCAGACGAGCCGCCGGCAGGACTTGTGGAGGCGCTCGACCTCGGCTTCCAGGCTCGGCCCCCCGGCCCGGTCCAGGCCGTCGCTGATCAGCAGCACCACCGCTCCCTGGCCCAGCACCCGGCGGCTCCAGGCCCGGTTGAAGGCGTGGAGGCAGCCTCCGATGTCGGTGCCTCCGGACCAGTCCCGCACGTCCGCGCCGAGCTGGCGCAGCGCCACGTCGACGTCCCGGTGCTGGAGCCAACGGGTCACGTTCGACAGCCGGGTGCCGAAGACGAAGGAGTGCACCCGCTCCCGGTCCGTGGTCAGAGCGTGCAGGAAATGGAGCACCATGCGGGCGTAGCGGTCCATGCTGCCGGAGACGTCGCAGAGGGCGACGAGGGGCGGCTTCCGTGTGCGCCGCGCCTTCCACTGGAGGGGGATGTCCGCCCCCCCGCTCCGCAGGCTGGCCCGGAGCGTCGCCCGGAGGTCGACCCGATCCCCCCGGGGATCCCGGCGGAAGCGCCGGGTGGGCAGGTCGTCCAGGGGCAGGCGCATCCGGGCGATCAACGCCTTCGCCTGCTCGACCTCTTCCGCGGTCATCTCGGCGAAATCTTTCTGCTGCAGGGTCTCCCGGGCCGAGTAGGTCATCGCCATGTCGAGGTCGATGCGCACCTCCTCCGGGGGCGGCCGCCGTTCCCGAGCGTGCTCCGAGGGGCGCTTCCAGGCGTCGGCGAGGCGTCGCGGGGCCTTCGGCTGTTCCGCCGCGCGACCTTCCACCTGGGGGGACAAGAGGGCCAGGGCGTTCTCCGGGCCCCCGGGGTCCCGCCAGAACATCCGAAACGCCTCGTCGAAGAGGAAGCGGTGCTCGCGCCGTTTGACGAAGACGGCGTGAAGCGCCCAGTAGAAGTCGTCCTTCCGCCCCACGCCCACCTGCTCGAGCACCCGGGTGGCGTCGAGGATGGCGCCCGGGCCGACGGGCATCCCCGCGTGGCGGAGGAGCCGGCCGAAATGCATCAGGTTCTCGACGAAGCGGCCGTGGGTGCCGACCCCATCCTTCGGGCCGCCCGGTTCCGGGGCCCCGGTGCTCACCCGGAACGCCGGCTGGAGGCGGAGGAAACGCCCGAGCCCGAGCCAGCGACCTCGTCGCCGCGGACGGCGCCGACCTCTTCCAGGATCGCCCGCGTCTCCTCCCCGCGCATCTTCTGGATGTCGTCCTGGTACTTCAGCAGTACCCCCAGGGTGGCGTCCACCGTCGCCGGGTCGAGGGAGACCTTGTCCAGGGCGAGCAGTGCGTGGGTCCAGTCGACGGATTCGGCGACGCCGGGCAGCTTGAACAGGTCCCGGGCCCGCAGCCGCTGGACGAAGTCGACGATCTGCTGGGTCAGAGCGTCCTGGGCGTCGGGTACCTTGATCCGCAGGATGTCGAGCTCCCGCTCCGCCGTCGGGTAGTCGATCCAATGGTAGAGACAACGACGTTTGAGGGCGTCGTGGATCTCCCGGGTTCGATTCGAGGTGATCACCACGAAGGGCGGCGCCGCGCTCCGGACGGTCCCGATCTCCGGGATGCTGACCTGAAAGTCGGAGAGCACCTCCAGGAGAAAGGCCTCGAAGGGCTCGTCGGTGCGGTCGAGCTCGTCGATGAGCAGCACCGGTGGCCGGCCCGACGGATCGGGCTCGAGCGCCTGGAGGAGCGGCCGCTTGATGAGGAACGCTTCGCTGAACACGTTCTTCGCGAGGGTCTCCCGGTCCGCGGTCTCCCCGGCGGCCTCCGCCAGGCGGATCTCGAGCATCTGCCGGGCGTAGTTCCATTCGTAGACGGCGGAGGAGAGATCGAGACCCTCGTAGCACTGGAGCCGGATGAGTCGCCGACCGAGGAGCCGGGCCAGCACCTTCGCCACCTCGGTCTTGCCGACCCCCGCCTCCCCCTCGAGGAACAGGGGTCGGCCGAGGGAGAGGGCCAGAAACAACGACGTCCCGAGGGCCCGGTCGGCGATGTAGTCGGCCCGGGCGAGAAGGGCGACGGTCTCGTCCACGGTGCCCGGGACGGGGAACGGGGGCGTTCGTTCCCGGGCGCCGGGTCGGTCCTCGGCATCGTCGGCGGGGGGCAAGGCGGGCGTCGCGGGCTCGGTCAACGGAAAGCTCCGAGGCGGGGGGCGGCGGTCATCCAAAGAGGGTAGCGGTCGGCGCGGTCTCGGTCAGGACCCCGGCCGTCGGGGCCCTGGGATTCGGGTCGGCCCGGCAGGCGGTCGACGACGGAACGCGGGCGGGCCCGGGCGGCCGGGTCGCCGACGTCGGCAGGGGATGCCAGCGACGACGACCCGACGGGTCCAGGGCCCGCCCGACGGTGGCGGATGGGCAGGCTCAGGCGGCGGCGGTGACCGCCCGCTTCGCCATCACCCCGATCAGGTGCGCGCGATAGGCGGCGCTGGCGTCGGGTTCGCTGGTCAACCCATCCGTCGGCACGGTGATGCCGTCCAGGGCGGCGCTGGACCAGTCGCTCGCGAGCGCCTTTTCCATCGCTTCCATCCGGAAGGCCTTTTCACCGGCGCCGGTCACCGCCACGCGGACCGAGCCGTCCTTGTGCTTGGCGACGTAGACGCCGACGATGGCGTACTTCGAGGCCGGGTTGCCGAACTTGCCGTAGGCGGACTTCTCCGGGATGGGGAAGTGCACCGCCTTGATGATCTCGTCGGCTTCGAGGGCGGTTTCGAAGAGTCCCTGGAAGAAATCGTCCGCGGCGATCTTCCGGCGGTCGGTCTCGATGGTGGCGTTCAAGGCGACGACGGCGGCGGGATAGTCCGCCGCCGGGTCGGCGTGGGCGATGGCGCCGCCCAGGGTGCCCCGGTTCCGGACCTGGGGGTCCCCGATCCCCTTCGCCAGCGCGGCCAGGCCGGGGATGGCTTTCTGGACGTCGCTGGATCGTTCCACCTCGGCGTGGGTGGTGGCGGCGCCGATGACCACACCGTCGCCGGAGACGGTGATCCCCCGGAGGTCGGTGATCCCGGAAAGGGACACCAGGGCCGAGGGCATCGCGAGGTCGAGCTTCATCGTCGGGATGAGGCTCATCCCGCCGCCGAGGAGCCTCGCGTCTTCGTCGCCCTTGAGGAGCTGGACCGCGTCCGCCAGGGACGTCGGCTTTTGGTACTGGAAGGCATGCATGGCGTTCGGTTCCTTGTTGGGGGCGCTGCTGCTCGTGCTCAGGCCTTCGCGCTGTGGATGGCCTGCCAGACCTTCTGTGGCGTGGCGGGCATGGAGATGTCGGTGACGCCCAGGGGGGACAGGGCGTCGACGACGGCGTTGATCACCGCCGGCGGGACCCCGATGGCGCCGACCTCGCCGACCCCCTTCGCCCCGATCGGGTTGTGGGTGCAGCGGGTCGTGTGGTGATGCACCTGGAAGAACGGCACGTCCGCCGCCCGGGGCATCGTGTAGTTCATGTAGGAGCCCGTGATGAGCTGTCCCTCGTCGTCGTAGACGGCGCCCTCGTAGAGCGCCTGGCCGATGCCCTGGGTCAGCCCTCCGTGGATCTGGCCGTCGACGATGGTCGGGTTGATGATGGTGCCCACGTCGTCGCAGACGACGGCGTTCACCACCTCGGTCACCCCCGTGTCCGGGTCGATCTCGACCTCGATGATGTGGCAGCCCCCGGGGAAGGTGAAGTTCTTCGGATCGTAGAAGGCGGACTCTTCCAGCCCGGGTTCGAGCTCGTCGTGGGGGAAGTTGTGGGGCACGTAGGCGGCGAGGGAGACCTCGTGCCACTGGAGGGCCCGGTCCGTGCCCTTGACCGTGTACTTGCCGTCGGCGAGCTCGATGTCTTCCGCCGAGGCCTCCAGGAGGTGGGCGGCGATCTTTTTGCCTTTTTCGATGACCTTCTCCGCCGCCTTGTAGATGGCGCTGCCGCCGACGGCGAGGGACCGGGACCCGTAGGTGCCCATGCCGAACTGGATCTTGTCCGTGTCCCCGTGCTCGATCACCACGTTGTCCGAGGGGATGCCGAACTGGTCGGCGATCAGCTGGGCGAAGGTCGTCTCGTGGCCTTGGCCGTGGCTATGGGTGCCGGTGAAGACGCTCACCGACCCGGTGGGGTGGACGCGAACCGTGGCGGATTCAAACAGCCCCGCCCGGGCGCCGAGGGCCCCGGCGACCGCCGACGGGGCGATGCCGCAGGCTTCGACGTAGGTGGACATCCCGATGCCCCGGAGCTTGCCGCGTTTCTTCGCTTCTTCCCGCCGGGCTTCGAACCCGTTCCAGTCCGCCTCCTTCATGGCGATGTCCATCGTCCCGAAGTAGTCGCCCACGTCGTACTCGAGGGCCACCGGCGTCTGATAGGGGAACTCGGTGATGAAGTTCTTTCGGCGGATCTCCGCACGGTCCATGCCGAGCTGGCGCGCCGCCGTGTCCACCAGCCGTTCCAGGAGGTAGGTCGCCTCGGGCCGACCCGCCCCCCGGTAGGCGTCGACGGGGGCGGTGTTCGTGAAGACCGCCTTCACGTTCACGAAGATGGCGGGCGTCTTGTAGCAGCCCGCCAGGAGCGTCCCGTAGAGGTAGGTCGGGGTCGCGGCGGCGAACTGGGACAGGTAGGCGCCCATGTTGGCGAAGGTCTCGACGTGGAGCCCCAGGAAGTGGCCATCCTTGTCGAGGCCGAGCTTCGCCTTCGTCACGTGGTCCCGGCCGTGGGCGTCGCTCTGGAAGGATTCCGAGCGCTCCGCCGTCCACTTGACGGGCCGGCCGATCTTCTTCGCCGCCCAGGTCACGATGACCTCTTCCGGGTAGTGGAAGATCTTCGATCCGAAGCCACCGCCGACGTCCGGCGCCACCACCCGAAGCTTGTGCTCCGGGATCTGCAGCACGAAGGCCGCCATCAGCAGGCGGATCAGGTGGGGATTCTGGCTGGTCGTGTAGAGGGTGTAGTCGCCGCTCGAGGGTTCGAACTCGCCGATCGCCGCTCGGGGCTCCATCGCGTTCGGGACGACCCGGTTGTTCACCAGCTCGATCTCGACGACGTGGTCCGCCTTCGACAGGGCGGCCTGCACGGTTTCTTCCGCTTCCGGCGCGGGGAAGGCCCAGTCGTAGCAGAGGTTGTTCTTCGCCTGCTCCCAAACCTGGGGGGATCCGTCGGAGGCAGCCTTCCCGGTGTTCGCGATCGCCGGAAGCTCTTCGTAGTCGATGTCCAGGAGGGCGGCGGCCTCCTTGGCCTGCTGCTTCGTCTCGGCGATGACGACGGCGACCTGATCGCCCACGTGGCGGACGACGTCCGGGGCGATCGGGATGTGGGGCGGCTCGATCATCGGGGAACCATCCCGACTGTGGATCTGCCATCCACAGGGGAGGCCCTGCACCCCGTCGTCGACCATGTCCTTGCCCGTGAAGATCGCCAGCACGCCGGGCGCCTGGGCGGCTTCCGAGGTGTCGACCTTGCCGATCTTCGCGTGGGCGAGGGGGGATCGGACCATGTAGGCATAGACCTGATGGGGGCGATTCAGGTCGTCCGTATACTGGCCTCGTCCGGTAAGAAAACGCTGGTCTTCACGCCGCGGAATCGCGGCTCCAATGCCATCAGCACCCATGACTCAAGCCCTCATTTGTTCGGCGCAAGACTGAATCGCCTTGATGATGTTGTGGTAGCCCGTGCACCGGCAGTAGTTGCCTTCGAGCCATTCTCGGATTTCGTGTTCGGTCGGGTTGTTGTTCTGCTGAAGAAGGTCCACGGCGCTCATCACCACACCGGGGGTGCAGAATCCGCACTGAAGACCGTGGTGCTCCTTGAATGCCGTCTGCATCGGATGCAGCTCGCCGTTCTGCCTGAGACCTTCGATCGTGGTCACCTCGGACCCGTTCGCCTCGATCGCCAGCATCGAGCACGCCTTGACGGAACGCCCGTCGACGTGGACGACGCAGCATCCGCACTGGCTCGTGTCGCAGCCGACGTGGGTACCGGTCAAACCCAGTTTTTCGCGGAGCAGCTCCACGAGAAGGGTTCGCGGTTCGACGTCGGTGGTCACCTCCCGCTGGTTCACTTTCAGCGTAACCGCCGCCATGTTTCTCCTCCAGGTATGGCGCAGGTTCTCGGGCTCTTGGCGCGGCGCGTCATCGCCACGAAGGAACCCAGCCTGCGATCGGCCCCGAGAGTGCGTGCTCGACGTCGACTCGGTCAAGGGGGGTCCCCCCGGATCACCCCGGATCCACTACGCTTCGGTCCTACCAGTGGGACCGGACGAGGGTCGTTGACCTCACCTCCGCAGAGCCGCCGACGCCGGAGCACAGGGGGATCCGGCGGGTCGGTCGCGGGGAGCATCAGCCCGGAACAACCCCCGTACCGCCTGGTCGATTCCCTCCCATTCGGGCAGGAGCACGAAGCGACCGTCCGTGGTCCGGTGTGGGGCGGTGACCTCGCCGTCGAGCACCCGTTTCCGAAGGTCGGTCGGGTCGACGCGGATGACGCGCTGCGCCAATCGAAGGATCTCCCCGCGGGTCGCCGTCGTCTCCACCAGGGCACCCAGGGCGTCCAGAAGCGCAGGCCACCGGAGCCAGAGGGTCGGGTCCTTCGCCTTTCGGAGCAGTCCCTGGACGACCGCCTGCTGGCGCCGTGCCCGGGAGAAGTCCGATCGACCGTGGCGGGACCGGACGTACATGGCCGCCGTCGCCCCGTCCATCGCCACCGCGCGGCCGGCGGGTACGTCGAGGAGGCGGCGTCCGGTCGTGGTCCGGGGGTCTTCGAAGTCGTCCTGGATGGGGCAGGGCACCGCCACCTCGACCCCACCGACGGCGTCCACCACCTGCTCGAAGCCGGTGAGGTCGATGGCGAAGACGTGTCCGATGCGCACCGCCAGCGTGTCCTCGACGACACGCCGGAGCAGGGCATGGGGGTCCTCCCCCCGGGCGCGGGCGATGCGCAGGACCGCGTTGACCCGGGCCGGTCCGTGCTCGGGTACCTCGACGTAGAGGTCTCGGGGGATCGACAGCAGTCCGGCCTGGGGCCGACCGTCGCCGGTCTGGTTCAGAAACAGGAGGAGCAGGGTGTCGGTGCGACCGCCGCGGCGCCCGGGTCGCCGGTCGAGGCCTGCGATGAGGGCCTCGGCCCAGGGGCGCTCGCCGGGCGGCCGGGGCGGCGGGCTGGCCGCGGCGGCGGCGAAGGCGGGGGGCAGGGCCTCGCCGAAGAGGCTGCCGGGCGGGAGGCCGAGCGTCTTCCTCGACCTCGGAAGCCCAGGGGTGGCGCGGTCCCTGGGGGGCGCGTCGTGGCCGGCTGCCCTGGGGGGCCTGCCCGGGACGGTTTTGGCTCCGAGCTCCCGCTCCGGGTCCGTGGTCCCAGGGGGGCGG
>DAPKRP010000806.1:0-2719 GCA_031800515.1 Polyangiaceae bacterium LLY-WYZ-14_1
GGGCGGCGGTGCGGGCCTACCTGACCGACGACGCCGTCGACGCCCTGGGAGGCACCGTGCCCGCCGCCGACTATCCCGAGGGAGGCGGCGGCCGCATCCTGATCCAGGAATGATCGGACTCGCCGGGGAGGGGCGCCGGCCGACGGACCGGCGGGGCCGGGGCCCGGTCGCGGGGCGCCCGATCAGGGGATCGGGGTGAAGGTGCCCTTCGGCACGGTCGTGCTCGGGTCGATCACGAGCTCCCCGGCGTCGTCGAAGCGCACCGCGAGCCAGTCGAGGTCCTGGTCCGCGGGGCCGCTCAGCCGGGTGCCGTCGTTCTCGAAGGCGCTCCCGTGGCAGGGGCATTCGTAGCCCTCGCCGCCTTCCTTGGGATCGACCCCGCAGCCCCGGTGGGGGCATTCACCGCTGATGGCGGCGACCCCCTGGTCGTTGCGCAGCAGGAAGACGTCGAGGTCCTGCACTCGGACCGGTCGCCCCTGGGGGACCGAGTCGACGTCGTCGCCGTAGGCGATGGTCTGGGACGGGACGTTCGCCGCGCAGCCGGTGGCTCCGAGGCCGACGGTGGCGACCACCGGCAGGGAGACGGCGCCCTGGACGAAGGAACGCCGGGGGAGGCGGGGATCGAACGGTCGCTTCGGGTCGCTCATGGGTCGGGCCTACCGCGGCCCGACGCCGGCCACCAGAGGGTACCCGGGGATCGTTGCCGCATCGTCCGGATCGAGGGGGCTCCTTTTTTTCGGTGGCAGGGTACGGCGTGGGGCGCATCTCCGTGGGTGCGCTTCGGAGCGCCGCACCGACTGGGGAGCGGCGTCGGGGGCGCCTGCGCCGGAGGTGCCTGGTGGCGGGCGTGGTGGCGGGGTTCGGGACGTTGCTCTGGGTGGTCGGCTCGGTGGTGGGCGGGCTGCTGCTCGTCGCCCTCCTGGTGCCGGTGGCGGTGCACGCCTGGGGAACCGTCCAGGACGATCGGCTTTTCGGGGTCGCCGAGCTCCGGTGGGGCGGTCCCGCCCTGCGCCTTCGGGTCGAAACCGACGCGACGGCGCAGCTGAGCCTCTTCGGCCTGCCCCTCTGGAAGGGTCCCCTGTCCACCTTCGCGGGGGGTCCGGGGGAGAAACAGCCGAAGCCGGCGAACAAGAAGAAGGAAAGAAGGAAGCGCAGGAAGCCGGCGCCTTCGCCGTGGAGGCCGTCGGATTGGCCGCAGCTCCTCCGTCTGGGCGGGACCGCTCGCGGGATGCTGGCCCGGGGCGTGCGCAGCGTTCATCCCCGGCTCGCCATCTCCGGAACCCTGGGGCTCGGCGACCCGGAGGCGACCGCCTGGGCCCGGGCGGTCGGAGGGGCGCTCGATCATCTGGGGAAGCGCGGGCTGACCATCGACCTTCGGGACGAGCTCCTCGAGGAGACCCTCGCCCTCGACGGGCGGGTCAGCCTCTGGGTGCTGCCCGGGGAGCTCGTGCGCCTGGCCCTCTTCTGGATGCTCCGGAACGACACCCGCGCGGTGCTGCGGCTGGCCTGGCGATGAGCCGCTGCCGCGGCGGGACGGGCGGCGGCGGAAGGGCTGGCACGGGGTGAAGCCGGGACGACGACGACGACGAGGCAGGAGGCGAAGACGATGGAAGAAGAGATCCAGGAACTGGTCGCGCGGCTCAGCGCGCGGCTCAAGGGGGTGGCCGCGGCGAACGCCGTCGTCGCCCGGCCGGTGTCCGTCGGTGACCGGCACGTGCTCACGCTCTGCGAGCTCGGCCTGTCCTTCGGCGGCGCCGGTGGGGACGGCGACGGGTCGACGGACGGGGGGCCCGGAGGCTCCGGTCGGGCGGGACTGGCCGTCGGGGGCGCCAAGGCGAGCCCGGTCGCCCTGGTCGTCATCGAAGACGGCCGCCCCCGCCTCATCAAGGTCGGTCGCTGACCGAGGGAACGCGTTCGACGGGGCCAGAGCGCCGGAGCGCCGGAGCGCCGGAGCGCGGCAGAGCCGCAGAGAAGGGAGACGAACCCATGAACCAAGTGGATGCATTGGTCGGTCAGGTGACCGACACCCTCGCGGACATCGCCCAGAGCGACGTCGTGGTCGGCGCGCCCCTCGACCTGGGGGGCGTGACCGTCGTCGTCGTCTCCCGGGTGCTCGCGGGGTTCGGAGGCGGCGGCGGCGGCGGCCAGGGGACCACCCCGGCGGGCGCCGCCGGCCGCAGGTCCCCCGCCGGCCAGGGTCGGGGGCAGGGAGTCGGCTCCGGCGGCGCCGCCCGGGTACGGCCGGTCGCCGCCGTGGTCTTCGGGGCAACCGGGGTCGAGGTGCTTCCGATCGAAGAACGCACCGGCCGGCTCGAACGGCTGCTGGACCAGCTCCCCGCGCTGGTCGACCGCTTCCGAGAAGGAAAGGCGTGATCGGCGCCGGCTCCGGCCGCGCACTCACCCCATAGCGTCGACCCCGGCCCCCTCGGGGCTCGGCGCGCTTCCCCGGAGGAGCGAGCCGCCACCGGGGCGGAAAGACGGCTGGCGGCGGGGAGGCAGACGCGTATCTTGGCGCCATGTCGATGAACTCCTGGTTGCTCTCCTGGTGTGTGCCTGGGTCCGTGGCTCTGGGGCTGGTGCTGGCCTCCGCGGGGTGCGGGGGGGCGTCGTCGGGGGACGCTGCGACCACCCCGGCAGGCGCGGCCACCGCCCGTGGCGGCGGGGACGGCCACGCCGACGACCATGACCACCATCATGGGGACGACGGCCACGCCGACGA
>DAPKRP010000807.1:0-4532 GCA_031800515.1 Polyangiaceae bacterium LLY-WYZ-14_1
GGGGAGACGAGGTCGGCTTCTTCGGGGTCCCGGATGGTCCCGTCCTGGCGTCCCTGGCGGAGGCGCCCATCCGTGCCGTGGAGAAGGGCCGGGGGGGCCGCACCCTCGCGTTCAAGATCACGTTGGAAGACGGCACCCAGGGCTATTACAAGCCCGAGCAGTCCTTCAGCGGCGCCCACTGGTATGCGGAGATCGCCGCCTTCCACCTGGACCGGGCCCTCGGGCTCGGTCGGGTGCCTCCGGTGGTCGGCCGACGACTTCCCTGGGGACGGCTCCATGCGAACGCCGTCGACGACGAGCGGGTCGACGAGGTCACCGTCGAAGATGGCGTGACGGTTCGAGGGGCCTTGATCTGGTGGGTGCCCGAAGGGCTCGAACGTATTCGACCGGGGCGCGACTGGGAGCGCTGGGTCCGCTTGGATCCCTACCTGGGCATCACCCCCTACCAGCGACCGGCGCGCTTTCGCCGGGCGGTCACCGCGCGGCGGGACGGGGAGGGTCCGCTGCCGGACCGGGATGCCCCCCTGGCGGCTGCGGAGCCGTCGACGGCCGGTCGCGACGCGGAGCTGTCGGACCTGATCGTCTTCGATTACCTGACCCACAACGTCGACCGCTGGGGGGGGAACTTCACCAACGTTCGGACCCGGGGGGACGACGGTCCCCTGGTGTTCTTCGACAACGGTGCCGCCTTCTATCGGAATCCCCGGATCCCGTTGATGGATGCCCGGCTCGCCTACCTGCAGCGGTTCCGACGAGAGACCGTCGAGGCGGTGCGGCGGCTCGACCGGGAGGACCTCGAGGAACGCCTGGCTCAGGATCCGCTGGCGCCCATCCTGGACGACGACCTCATCGACGGGGTCTTCACCCGCCGGGCCCATTTCCTAGAGCACGTCGCCGAGACGGTGGCCCGCTTCGGCCCAGCCCGGGTGTTCTTCGATTAAGAGCACCCCCCTAGTACTAGTGGAAGTTGCGGCTGGGGAGGGTCACGCGGTCGCCGGGGGGGGTGTCGTCGGTGGGCTTGCGGGCCTGGACCGCCTCGGCGCGGAGGTCGTCCGGGATCCACAGGTGATCGGCCACCAGATGGACGACGCCGTGCTGGGACTGAAGCTTTCCCCGGACGCCCAGCAGGCTGGCGGTCTTCGCCACCAGGGCATATCGGTCGAAGGTGTCCCGCCAGAGCACCACGTTCACATGGCCGGTCTCGTCTTCCAGGGTGAAGAAGGTGACGCCGCTCGCGCTAGCGGGACGTTGGCGGCAGATGACCATGCCGACGTAGGCGGCGCGGGCTCCGTCCCCGGCCGCCCGGACCTGCTCCGCCGTCGGTAGGCCCCGGGCGGCGAGGGCGTCCCGAAAGCGATCCATCAGATGCCCCCGGGGGCTCATCGCGCTGGCCCGGACATCCCAGAGCACCTCTTCGTCGGGGCCCAGGGCGGGGAAGGTCGTTCCCGAGTCCACCGCTGGGGTGGCCAGGCTGTCCCGTGCATGGTCCGCCAGGGCCCGCACCTTCCAGAGGGCGTCCCGCCGGGAGACCTCGAAGCCGTCGAAGGCGCCGACCTCCGCCAGGGTCACCAGGGCGCGCTTCGACAAGCGGGTGCGCAGGGCGAAGTCCCAGAGGTCGACGTAAGGGGGCGGCTCGGCGGCGAGGCGCGCGCGCTCCCGTTCGCCGAAACCCTGCAGGAACCGGTAGCCCAGACGGATGGCCCAGGGCCAGCGGGCCGCCCGGGAGGCGGGCTCCAGGTCGCAGTCCCAGCCGCTGTGGCGGACGTCGACCGGCCGCACCTCGACCCCCCGGCGTTTGACGTCTTCGAGGAGGGTCGACGGGGAGTAAAAGCCCATCGGCTGGGCGTTCAGCAGGCCGCAGATGAAGGCCGGCAGATGGTGGCAGCGAAGCCAGGCGGTCACGTAGGCCAGGAGGGCGAAGCTCGCCGCGTGGCTCTCCGGAAAGCCGTACTCGCCGAAGCCGCGGATCTGGCTGAAGACCCGCTCGGCGAACTCGGAGGCGATGCCCCGGGCGATCATCGCCTGGACGATCCGATCCCGGTGTTGCTCGATGCGCCCCGAAGAGCGCCAGGCGGCCATGTCCCGGCGCAGCCGGTCCGCTTCCCCCGGGGAGTAGCCGGCGGCCAGGACCGCCAGCTTCATCACCTGTTCCTGGAAGATCGGGACTCCCAAGGTCTTGCCGAGCACCCGCTCCAGGGAGGGATGGGGATAGGTCACCGGTTCTTCGCCGCTCCGGCGGCGGAGGTAGGGGTGGACCATGTCGCCCTGGATCGGGCCCGGGCGGACGATCGCCACCTCGACCACCAGGTCGTAGAAGGTCTTCGGGCGCAGCCGGGGGAGCATCGCCTGCTGGGCCCGGCTTTCGATCTGGAAGACGCCGATGGTCTCCGCGTCCGAGACCATCGCGTAGGTGTCCGGATCTTCCGCCGGAACGGTGGCGATTTCGAGCCGCCGCCCTTCGTGCCGGGTGAGGAGGTCGAAGGTGCGATGGATCGCCGTCAACGCCCCCAGTCCCAGCAGGTCGACCTTGAATAGCCCCAGGTCGTCGACGTCCTGCTTGTCCCACTGGATGACGGTGCGGTCTTCCATGGTGGCGGGCTCGATGGGGACCAGGGTGTCCACCGGTTCGTGGCCGAGCAGGAACCCGCCGGGGTGGATCGACAGGTGCCGGGGGAAGTCCAGGATCTGATTGGCCAGCTCGAAGAGCAGCCGGGTGCCCCGGGCGTTCGGGTCGAGGCCTGCGTTCCGCAGGGTGTCTTCCGGGAGGTTCGGGTCGAAGTAGCTCAGCTGGCGGGCGACCCCGTCGAGCTCCGTCTCCGGGATGCCCAGCACCTTGCCCACGTCACGCACCGCCGACCGCGCCCGGTAGCGGATGACGTTCGCCACCATCGCCGCCCGCCGCCGGCCGTATTTGTCGTAGACGTGCTGGATGACCTCTTCCCGGCGTTCGTGCTCGATGTCGAGGTCGATGTCCGGGGGCTCGGCCCGTTCCCGGGAGATGAACCGTTCGAACAGCAGGTCCATCCGAACCGGGTCGATCGCCGTGATGCCCAGGCAGTAGCAGACGGCGCTGTTCGCCGCGCTGCCTCGCCCCTGGCAGAGGATGCCCTGCTCCCGGCAGAAGCGGACGATCTCGAACATCGTCAGGAAGTAGCCGCCGTAGTCGAGCTCTTCGATGAGCCCGAGCTCCCGGTCGAGCTGGGCGCGGACGTCCGGGGGCACCCCGTGGGGATACCGCCGGTCGGCGCCTTCGAAGGTGAGCCGGCGTAGCCAGTCCCGTTCCGAGGTGCCCTCCGGGACGTGCTCCGCCGGGTAGCGGTAGCGGATCTGATCCAGCCGGAAGGCGCAGCGGTCGGCGACCTCCTGGGTCCGGTGGACCAGGATCGGGTCGTCCCGATAGAGGTCCGCCATCTCCTCCTGGGTCAGCAGCACGCGCTCCGCGTTGCCCTGGATCGCGTCGCCGGCCTGCTGGAGGGTGCGGCCGAAGCGCAGGCAGGAGACGACGTCCTGGAGGGGACGACGACCCCGATGGTGGTAGAGCACTTCGACGGTGCCGACGAGGGGGACGTCGGCGGCCGCCGCTTCCCCCCGGAGGCGTCGTTCCAAGGGGATCGCGTCCTCGTCCCGATGTCGGGCGACCAGGGCGTGGAGGGCGTCCCGGGGAAAGGCCTCCCGCAGCGGTCCGACGAAGGCGGGGTGAGGACACAGGGCATGAAGCCCGCCTTGGGCGCCCAGCGCCTGCACCTCGGCGAGGGACAGGCGGCTCTGGCCCTTGGGGCAGCGGGCGCGCCCGGCCGAGAGCAGACGACACAGGGTCGCCCAGCCCCGCCGGTCCTGGGCGAGCAGGACGACCCGACCCTGGTCGTCCGGCGGGACGGCCCGGGGCGGGCTGGGCTTCGGCGGAAGAGGCCCGGCGCGGTCGAGGTCCCGGACCACGGTGAGCTCGGCCCCGAGGATCAGGGGAAAACCGTCGAGCTCCTGGGCGCGCACGTGGGCGCGCACCGCCCCGTAGACCCCGTCTCGATCGGTGAGGGCCAGGGCGGGGCAGCCGAGCTCCCGGGCCCGTTCGACGAGCTCTCCCGGGTGGCTCGCGCCCTCCAGGAAGCTGAAATTCGATTTGGTCCACAGGGGGACGTAGGGGGCCCGGCGGGCGCTCATCGGCCGGTCGGGATCCGGACGGCCGGGATCCCCGGGTCGCGGGTCGCCGCGCCCATCAGTCGACCTCTCCCTGCACGAACCAGCGCTGGCGCCGCCGGTCGAAGTAGACCCAGAGGAGCGCCCCGGCGTCGGATTCGGCGTAGTAGTAGTCCCTGGCGACCTCCCGCATCCACCAGCCGCCGCTCAGGCGGTGGGGGCCAAGCAGGCGAAGGCGCTGGCCATCGGCGGTTTCCAGAAGCTTGGGCGGGGCCCCGTCCGAGATGGCGGCGTCCCCCCCATCCCGGGGCGAGGCCGGGGCACCGTCCCGCGATCCCGGGTGGCCCCCGAGGCGGTCGAAGAGGCCGGGCTGGGCCGAGGGGGGCGGCGGATCCGGT
>DAPKRP010000808.1:0-2398 GCA_031800515.1 Polyangiaceae bacterium LLY-WYZ-14_1
CCGGTCGGAATCGATGGACAGGAAATCCGGAACGCCGTCCGCGTCCGTATCGATCCTCTGGGCGGCGCCCTCGTCCGCGTCCGAGATGAAATCCCCATCGCTGTCGAACTCGCCCGGGGCGACGCCGCTGTCGTCGCCGCACCCGAAGGTGGAGACGAAAGCGGTCAAACCGATGACGAAGAAGAGGGGA
Source organism: Polyangiaceae bacterium LLY-WYZ-14_1 (assembly GCA_031800515.1). GTDB lineage: Bacteria > Myxococcota_A > Polyangia > Polyangiales > DAPKRP01 > DAPKRP01. The sequence continues at coordinate 191 of DAPKRP010000808.1, forward strand.
CGGGCGCGCCGGCGGTGGGGCTGCCGAGGCTCGAGAACGCTGGGGAACATCGAAGAGATCCTTGGAAAGGAATGTTGGAGGTCGGTCAATCGAGCACCACGAGCCGGAGGGTGATCTGCTTTTCCCCGGAGCCGTCCGATTCGACCGCCACCCGGTAGGTGCCGGCCTCGAGGCTCTGGGAGAGGCTCGCCGGGTCGCCGCTCGCGCAGCCGAGGGCGGCGCTGCCGCAGTCCCCGTAGAGCTCGATGACGGCGTCGTCCCGGTCCATCGCCGCCGGCTCAGCGGTCAGGATCACGGTCTTCGGCTCGGTCAGGGTGAACTCGTACCAGGCGTCCAGGCCGTCGTCGCCGCCGCAGGAGGGATCCACCGTGTCCGTGGCCCCGACCGTCGACACCATCGTCGACCCGCCGCTCGTCAAGGTCGCCGCGCCCTCGCAGGTGTCGTTGGCGGGAGGCGGGGTCGGCGGAGAGGTGGTCGCCCGGGCGCTCACCGTGCCCGAGGACCGGGCGGTACCGATGGCGACGTAGTACTGCCCGGCGTCGAGATTGCGGAAGGTCTCGGTGACCGTCGACGTGCCGGCTCGGCACAGGAGCTCTGCCGTCGCGTCCCCGCAGACGCCGTCGGCGAAGGACATCAGATGGAGGCCGCTGCCCGTGGTCTCCACCGTCACGTCCCGCGCTTCCGCGAGGTCGACCAGGAAGTAGGCGTCCCGGTAGGCGACGGATCCCCGGTCGCAGCCGAGCCCGTCGTCCCGTTCCAGGGTGTCGATGTCGATCGTGCTGATCGTGTCGGTGATGTCCGGGGCGGACGTGCAGGCGTCCGCCGGGTTCCGGGGCACGGGGTCGGTGACCTCCGCGGTGAGCTCCCAGGTCCCGGTGCTTCCGCTGGACGAGCGCTCCAGGATCACGAAGTACTCCCCGGCGGGCAGGGGTCGGATCCGGAGCTCCGGCTCCCCGAGGTCGAGGGCGCAGGAAAGCGGCTCGGCGAGGTCCTCGCAGGAAGACACGACGTAGAGGGCGGTGGAGGTCGACGAGCCCGAGGACCCGGTCGTTCCCACCGCCGAGAGCCGCACGTCCTTCGGCTCGGTCAGGGACAGCCGGTGGACGATGTCGATCTGGCTGTCGAAGGACGAGATGGAAGCGCAGTCGTTTTCCGTCCCTTCGAAGTCGTCCTCGTAGTCGGCCCAGAGGCCGCTGAAGGTGGTCGTCGCATCCACGGGGATGAGGGGCGAGCCCGGACCGCAGGTGTCCGCCGGGGGCGGCGGCATCGGGGTCCCGACCTCGAGGGTCACCGAGAACAGGGTCTCGTTCCGGGTGCTCACGATCAGCACGTAGTCGCCGGCGGGCACCACGCCCTGTGCGATCTCCGGGGTGGTCGCCCGGTCGCAGGCGATGGGGGCGGCTCCCGCCTCGGCGCAGCTCGCGGCGGAGCGAAGCTCGACGGTGGTGCTGGTGCCCCCGCCGACCACGCGGGCGACGACGCTCGCCTGTTCCGTGAGGGTGAAGGAAAAGACCGAGTCGTGGATGCTGGTCGAGAGGTCGCAGTCCAGGTCGAAGTTGTCCGGGAGGCCGAAGCTCGACCAGGACAAGGTGCCACCGCTTTCCGCGATGAGCTCCGGGGCCGCACAGTCGACGTTGGTCGGGGCGCATTCCTCGTCGACGAAGTCGATCAACAGGTCGCAGTCGTCGTCGATGCCGTTGTTGCAGTCTTCGTCGGCGTCCGGGTTGACGGCGGCGCCGTCGATGGGGTTGTCGTCGCAATCGTCGCCACCGCAGACGCCAGCGGCGGTGGCGAAGCCGTCGCCGTCGAGGTCGCGGATGGGGTTCTCGCAGACCCCCGTCTCGTCGTTGCACAGGTCGAGGGTGCAGGGGTCACCATCGCCGCAGCCCGCCGGCGGAAGGGACGCGCAGCCGAGGCCCGTGGTGCAGACCTCGACGCCGTTGCAGATGTTCCCGTCGTCGCAGGCGGCGTCGTCTTCCGTCTGGCTGCAGGCGTCCGCCTCTTCGTCGCAGGAGGCGGTCGTGCATTCGAAGCCGTCGTCGCAGGGGTCGCTGCCCATGTCGCAGAGGCCGCCCCGGCAGACCTCGACGCCATTGCAGAAGCACCCGTCATCGCATTCCGCGTTGGTCAGGCAGGTCTCGCCGATGGTCGCCCCGCGGCCTTCGTCGGTGCATTCCGGGGCGACGATGCCGGCGTCCGGCGGGCCCG
>DAPKRP010000809.1:0-2311 GCA_031800515.1 Polyangiaceae bacterium LLY-WYZ-14_1
GATCGGCGGCAGGTCGGCCCATTCGTCCCAGGCCGCATACGGCACCGGTTGCTCCGACAAGGCCCGCAGGGCGGCGACGAGGGCGCCCGGACGACCCGCCGCCTCCGGGAGATCGGCCCGGCGGTGGGCCAGCTCCTCGAGGGTGTCCCAGCCCCGAGACCGGTCGGTCAAGGGGGACACCGTCCGCAGCGTGCGTCGAAGGGCGTCCGGCGCACCCTCGGCGAGGTCGTCGGCGAGAGCGGCGAGGCGTAGCTGGTAGCAGCGGCCGGCGGACGGCACGAGGTCGGTGCGCACCCGCAGGCTGGGGACGGCGTCGGTGGCGTCGCTCAACCACGGGGCGCCCACCGCGATGGGGATCCCCCACTCGCCGGTGAGGCGCACGTCGTCGAAGGTCCACTCCTGCCCCCCGAGGCCGTCGTCCCCGAGGAGCTCCGAGGGAGGCGGCACCTCGGGACAGTCGAGGGGGTGCCGGCTCAGGGTGCCCGCTTCCGGGACGAGGCGGGCCGGGACCAGCGAACCCGCGTCCTCCGGGGAAGGGCCCGAGTCCGGCGTTGGAGCACCGTCCCCGCCGGAGGACGCGCAGGCCCCGGCACCCGGGATGGCCAGGACGACGAGGAGAAGGGGGGTCGGCATGCGCCGGGTCCCCCGGTGGCAGAGGAGACTCATGGGCGCGGGCTCACGGGCGCGGCCGCGGGCTTCCTCCCCGGGGTCCGCCGTCGGAGGGGGGACGGGCCAGATGCCGCCTGGCGATCTCCGCCCAGGGGCCGGAGGGATCGAGCTCGAGATAGGCGCGCCAGTGCCGGGCCGCCCGGCTCCCCTGGCCGAGCTCTTCGAGGGCCATGGCGAGGTTGAAGTGGGCGTCGGCGAACCCCGGGTCCTGTTCGAGGGCTTGGTCGAAGTGGTCCGCGGCTTCCTCCGCCCGGCCCCGTTCGAAACAGAGGAAACCGAGGTTGTAGTGCGCCTCGGGCTGGGCGGCGTCGACGGTGAGGGCCCGGCGGTAGAGCTCTTCCGCCTCCCCCTCGTGCCCGCGCCGGTAGCGGACGTTGCCGAGATTCACCAGGGCGTTGGACAGTAGAGGGTCGAGCTCGAGGGCCTCACGATAGGCCGATTCCGCCCGGTCCAGGGTGGCGTCGTCCTCGTCGAGGCGGCACCCCTCGAGGTAGCGTTCGTAGGCCCGGGCCCGCCGTTCCCGGTCGTCGCCGCGGACGGGACGAAGGATGCGGACCACGTCGTCCCGCAGGGAGCGAACGTCGAAATCGAGGACGAGCTGGCCCGTCGTCGCCTCGAAGGCCCCGCGCTCGTCGCGCACCACGACCGTCTGTCCATCGGCGACCACCCGCAGCTCGGAGAGCGGTCGGGTCACCTTGGGCAGGGTGCGCTGGAGCGCATCGACGGAGCGGCGGACCCGGTGCAGGGGAAGGCCTTCGTCGAGGAGCCCCTTGGCCGCCCGAACGCCGATGAGGTCCTGGAAGGTGTAGTAGCGCCGCGCGCCGGCCTGCCCCGTCGGCACGAGAAAACCGGACCGCTGCCAATAGCGGAGCCGGGATTCCGTCAGGCCGAAGAGCCGGGCGACCTCGGCGGTCCCGTAGAGGTCGGCGATCGGGTCCCCGTTCGGCCGGCGCGGCACCGGGCCCTCCGACTCCGGGGCGGAAGCGAGGCCCCCAGGGCGCTGTTCCGCGCCGAGCCGCTCCCGTTCCACCGGGTCGAGGGCGTCGTCGTCCTCCTCCTGCTGCTCCCTCGTCCCCCGGTCCTCCGGGGTCTGGGCGGACGACGAGGCCCGGTCGCCCGCGGGCCGGCCCCGTCGTTCGATCCGGCCGGTATCGAAGGAGACGTAGATGACGTTGTCGTCTCCGCCGCCGCCGTGTCCGCCGTGGTCTCCGCCTCCGGTCACCCCTGGCGATGCCTCCACCCGGAAGATACGACGAGGGGCGCCTCGAGGTCGACGTCGGCGTGCAGCATGGCGCCCATCAGCCGGAACCGGGTCTCCGCGACCATGGTCCCCGCCTCCGCCCCCTGCAACCGTCGGGACATCTCCCGGCGGGCCAATCGCAGCAGGCGAAGCCGGAAGCGCACCGATCCGGCGACGACCTCCAGCAGGCGCTTCCGGCTTTCCCCGTCCGCCAGGGGCTCCCGCCAGCCGGGCGCGAGATCGTCGAGGTCGACGGTGAGCATCGTGCTGCCGAAATAGGCGTCATCCCCGGGTCGGATCCCCCCTTCCGAGAGGACCTCGGCGATCTCGAAGAGCCGGCGCGGTTGGTGGCAATCCTGGCATTCGTTTTCTGCATGCGCCCCCTTCAGCTCCCAGCCTGTG
>DAPKRP010000810.1:0-2537 GCA_031800515.1 Polyangiaceae bacterium LLY-WYZ-14_1
TCGCCGGTCTTTCGTGGGTGGGGCGGTGCCGCTGCCCGGGTGCCGGCAGGCTGGTCCCGGGCCTTCGGTCTCCTGGGCACCTCGATCCTGATCCTGGCGACCGCCTCGGGCACGGCGGGCTGCAACAAGGACGACGAGTCCGACACCACCGGTGCCGGTGGCGAGGCGACCGCCGGCGGGGAGAACCCGGCGGGCGGGAGCGGCGGCGGCGGCGCCGACGGCCTCGTGGAAGCCCCTGATGGAAGCCGGGGCCCCGGAGGAAGCTGGGACGGGGACCAGCCCGGCGGGGGCAACGGAGGCGACGGGGCCACCGCCGGGGCCGGCGGGGAAAACGGCGACGCGTCCCAGGGCCCGACCTTCGACGATCTGTTCGGTCCCCCGGAAGGCTCCGAGGGGGCGCCCCTCCCGAACCGCCCGGCGATGAGCGGCGGCGCCCGAAACGCCTACCAGCAGGGGGTGCAGGCGGCTCGGAACGGCGACCTCGACGCCGCCGAGCAGGCCTTCTCTCGAGCCCTCCGGGACTATGGCCGGGCCTACCAGGCCGCCTTCGCCCTGGGGGTGATCGCCGATCGGAAGAACGACGAGAACCGCGCCCTCCAGTACTACCGGCGGGCGCTCCAGGTCGTGCCGGACCACGAGCGCTCGGCGGAGGGGATCGTGACGATCTACCTACGCCGGGGCTCGGTCCCGGACGCCCTGGCCTTCATCGAGCCGCTGGCCCAGCGCTGGGTGCGGAACCTTCATCTCCAGGCCTTGCACGCCGAGGTGCTGGCCCGGGCGGGGCGCTTCGACGACGCCCTGGAAGCGGCCCGGGTGGCCCTCAAGCGGGACGAACGCTTCGTCCCGGCGATGATCGCCATGGCGAAGGCCAGCCTGGCCCAGGAACGGACCGAGCTCGCCGAATCGGTCATCGAACAGGCGCTCGCCGTCGACCCGGACAACGCCGAGCTTCACTTCCTGAACGGCCAGCTCCTCGTCGACAAACCCGGCCGGCTCGCCGCCGCCCTCGAAGCGTTCCAGAAGGCGGTGACGGAACGCCCGGACTACCCGGAAGCCCGCACGGCGCTGGGGTTGCTGTACCTGGAGGGCGGGAACTATGAAGGGGCCCTCGAACAGCTCGAGGCCGCCGCCCGGCTCGCTCCGATGCTCGCCGAAGCGCACCTGAACCTCGGTGACGCCTACCGGGTCAATCGGCGCTGGGCGGAAGCCAAGGCCAGCTACGAGCGCGCCCTGGCGATGCGCTCCGAGCTGCCCGCGGCCCACTTCAACATGGGCCTGATGTACATGGACGCCGGGGAAGAGTTCCCGGAGATCAACAAGCTCACCGCGCTCCAGCGGGCGGAAGAGCAGTTCACGCGCTACCGGAACCTCCTTGGCCCCCGGGCGCGCCGAGACGACCCCGCCACCGAGTATCTGGAAGACCTCGCCCGACTCATCCGTCGAGAGGAAACCCGGATGGCCCGGGAGCGGGCCCGGGCCGAACGGGAGGCGGAGCGCGCCGCTCGGGGGGCCGATGGAAGCGGCGACGGCGGCTGAGGACGCCCGCCGCCCAAGGAGGAAGACCGTGCCGTTTCTGCGCCCCGACCGTGCTGTTCCCGCTGGCCGTCTCCCGTCGACCCGTCCAAGGACCGGGGAAGCCCGCCTGCGGCCTTCCCGCCGGCACACCGCCCGGGCGGGGCTTTTCCTCGCGTTGGTGGGGCTGGCCCTGGCCGCCGCGTTCCTTCCCGGCACGGCCGCTCAGGCCCAGAACCGGCGCGGCGGGCCCCGGGTCATCCAGCTCGAAGAGGTGGTGATCGAAGGCCGGGTGCAGAAGCCGAACGCCTTCTACATCCTGAACCGGTCCAACCTGGGCTAAGAGGTCGAGGACCTGCGGGCGAACTTCATGGTTCGGAACGTCCTCGACAGCGTGACCCGGGACGAGTTCTAGCGGAGGCGTCGGGACGTTCCCGAGCGGCGCCGACCCCATGATCGCGGCCTTCGCAGGCGTCCAAGCGGCGCTTTTCGTCGCCGTCCTCGTCGGAATGGGGGTGCGGGGCCGGGCCGTGCTCTTCCGTCACAGCCTCGACGCCGCCGCCTTTCGCCGGGCGGCGGTGGAGCGCGTGAAGGCCGGGGAGCTCGCCTCGGCGGCGCGTCTGGCGGAGGCCAGCCGGGAGACCTGGCTCGGCCGGGTGCTCGGCGCCGCCCTCGACGCCCGCAGCGTCGGCGAGCCGCCGGAGGGTCCCCTGGCGGAAGCCCTCACCGAGATCCGCCACGACGCCTTTCGGGGCTTCGTCTGGTTCCGGGGGGCGGCCCGCCTCGGCCCCCTCCTCGGGCTCGGGGCGGCGGCGGCGACCCTGGCGGTCGGCCACGGCGCCCCGGCGGGCCCGGACCCGGGGATCTTCGGCCGGGGCCTCACCCACATGATCGTCGGGGTGGTCACCGCCTTCGTCGCCGCCGACGCCGCCCGGACCATCGGCCTGGTCGCCCTGGACCAGGTGCGGGAGGCGACCCGCCTGGCCCGGGCCTTGGACGGGATCCTCGGCGAGGCTGCCGAGGGG
>DAPKRP010000811.1:0-5020 GCA_031800515.1 Polyangiaceae bacterium LLY-WYZ-14_1
GGGCTCCTGGGGGGGAGGGCGTCGTCTTACTGCGGCTCGGGCGAACCCGGTTGCGGCCGGTCCCTTGCGCCATTCGCTGCGCGGCCCGAGACTGCGGGGCGCCATGTCCGAGACGTCTTCTCCCGCTGCCGGACCCGGGGCGGCCGACCCCGGCGGGACCGCCCATCCGCGCCACCGCACCTCCGACCCGCGGCAGGTCATCGTCGAGCTCTGCCGTCAGTTCTACGACCACGGCTGGGTCTCCGGGACCGGTGGGGGGATCAGCCTGCGGCAGGAGGGGCGGGTCTATCTGGCCCCCTCCGGCGTCCAGAAGGAGCGGCTTCGGCCGGAAGACCTGTTCGTGTTGGACGAAGCGGGGAAGGTCCTCGAGCGGCCGGCGGACCCGGCCTTCCGGGTCAGCGCCTGCGAGCCCCTGTTCTTCAACGCCTACCGGCTGCGGGATGCCGGGGCCGTGCTCCACAGCCACAGCATCCACGCCATGTTGGCGACCCTGATCTTCGATGGGGCCTTCGAGGTCACCCACCTGGAGATGATGAAGGGCCTCCGGGGGGTCGGATATCACGACACCCACGTCGTCCCGATCATCGACAACACCGCCCACGAGCACGAGCTCGCCGACAGCATGGCGGAGGCGATCGAAGCGCATCCCGGGGCCCACGCGGTGCTGGTCCGTCGGCATGGGGTCTACGTGTGGGGCCGGGACTGGGTCGAGGCGAAGACCCATGCGGAGTGCTACGACTTTCTCTTCGAAGCGGCGGTACGCATGCATCAGCTCGGGGTCGACCCCCGCCGGGCGCCGACCCCCGCGCAGCACGCGACGGACCGCTCCCCGTCGGCGCAGGTGACGCCGACCCAAGCCTGAGGCCCCCACCGAGGAGACGACGACGATGCAGGCGAAGTGGCGCGATAGCGGAGAAGCCCTCGACCCGGCCACCCTCGAGGCCGAAGGGATCCACTACCAGGCTCTGACGCTGGGGCAGCACCAGCCCGCCCTCGACGAGCTGATGGCGCGGAACGGCTACGTCACCCAGGACGAGGTGGCGCTCCGGCCGGACACGCCGAATCTCGATGCGGTCTGCGCGAAGTTCATCGATGAGCACCTCCACACGGAAGACGAGGTCCGCTTCGTCTTGGAGGGCGAGGGCGTCTTCGACATCCGCTCCCGGGACGACCGGTGGATGGAGGTGAAGGTCGAGCCCGGGGACCTCATCGTCGTTCCGGCTCATCGCCACCACCGCTTCTACCTGACCGACGCGAAGACCATCCGCTGCGCCCGACTCTTCCAGGACCAGAGCGGATGGGTGCCCCACTACCGGGACGCCGCCGCCGAGTGACCCGGCCTCGTCCGGACCCCGGCGGACCCGGGGTGTGGACCACCATCGTGTTGGCGGCGGTCGCAGGGGGCGTAGCGGCGGCGGGCTGCGGCGGCTCCCGCTTCGAGGTGGAGGGCGAGCGCTGGGATGGCGAAGAGCGCTGCTACGAGGCGCCGGAGGTCGTGGGGGAGGCGGAGGCGCCCCCGAGCTTCGCGCCGGACCCGGTCTGCGCGACCCGCCCGGAAGACGACCTGGTCTATTACTTCCGAAGCAGCACCTTTCCGGCGCTCCTCGGCTGGCCCCCGGTGAGCTGCCCGGCGGACTACGCGCCCTGCCCCTGAAGAGGGTGTTGAGGAAGCGCTCCCGTCGCGTCCCGACCCGGTCAGGACAGCTGGTCGAAGTCGGCCACTCGGAGCCGCCGGAGCATCGGACGCTTTTTCTCCTGATGCCCCCGGGACCGATCGATCACGTCGACGAGGAAGGCGATCGCCTCGCCCACATGGGGGCCCTTGTTCAGCATCACGCACTCGGCCCGGGTACCCGCCACGGCGTCGGTGACCTCCGCCCGGCTCGGCACCCCGCGCTTGGCGAGGGACTCGAGGACCTGGGTCGCCCAGATCGCTGGGACATGGGCCGCTTCGGCGAGCCATAGGATCTCTTCCTGGATCTCGGCGAGACGTTCGAACCCGACCTCCACGGCCAGGTCGCCCCGGGCCACCATCACCGCGACGTCGGACCGTCGCGCAAGGGCGCGGAAGAGGATCGCCGGCAGGCTTCGGAACGCGCGCTCGGTCTCGATCTTGAGGATGATGCCCACATCGTCCCGGCCGGCGGCGGCCAGGGCGTCGGCGAGGTCGTCGACGTCCTCCGGGCGCTGCACGTAGGACAGGGAGACGAGGTCGGCGTCCCGGGCGATGGCCGCCAGGCTCTCCCGGTCCGGGAGGGTCATGGCTGGCACCTCGAGCACCGTATCGGGCAGGTTGATGCCCTTTTCCGACCGCAGCTTTCCGGTCCCCCCGGCGACCCGGGTGACCTCGATCTCCAGGGCATCTGGTGAGGCCTCCCGGATCACGCCCTGGATCTCCCCGTCGTCGAAGCGGATGCGCTGGCCGACCCGGGCATCCCGGAAGACCTCCGGGACGGGGCAGCTGACGTGGGCCGGAAAGAGGACCCGGCCCGAGGGCTCCCTCTGGGCGTTGGCGCCGGGCAGCGGGGCTCGGTCGAGGCGGAGGCGGTCTCCCAGGGCCAGCAGGAGCGGGGCTTCGGTCGCGGGCAGATCGCCCACCTCGGCCCCGGCGCGGGGACGCCCGTCCCCGAGCAGCCAGATCGGGCTCCCGGGGACGACGTAGCCGGTGCGCGCGCAGATCCCGACGACTGCCGCCTCGGCGGATGCGCCGGGCAAGGGGACGTCGATGGCTTCCACCGAGAGACGTCGTTTTCGGCCCCGCGCGTCCTCGAGGAGTAGGGTGTCCCCGCGCCGCGCCTTCCGGAGGAGGGCCTTGCCCGCCGCCCCGGTCAGCGGGACGACCAGGTCGACGGTGGGCGCCGCCTGGTCCGACGGCTGGCCTGTCTCGCCGACGCCGGAGGCCTCGTAGGCTCGGTCAACATAACGCTCCGGTCGGTTAGACTCAGGGACGAAGGCGACCCGGGCGGGTCGCTCCACCCGACCCCAGGCGTCCCGCTCCGGCCGGAAGCGGGCCACCCGGGGACCCGGGCTCAGGGGACCCGTCCGGAGCTTCGGGCCAGCCAGGTCGAAGGCGATCCGCAGCCGTCGCCCCACCACTCGCTCGGCCCGGCGTACGTTGGCGACGATCCCCCGCCAGGTCTCGGGGTCGTCGTGGGCGGTGTTGATCCGCACCAGGCCCATGCCGCGCTGGGCGAGCTCGACGACGAGGCCGGGCTTGTACGCCGACTCCCTGGGCATGGTGACCATGATCCGGGAGGCCCGATCACCTTCGAGGGGCCCGAGGGTGCGGTTGGCCCGGCCCTCGAGCAGAGCGGACCCCTCATCGATGGTGGGTGTCCCGCCATCGTCGTGATCCCCCGTCGGTGAGTGCAGGAGAGCCCCATCCTCCGGGCCCGAGAGGCGCCCCCCCATCTGGTGCACCGCTGCGATCACCGCGTCCAGGTTGGGGAGGACCCGCGCCTCCGCCCGGCCCAGGGAGCTCAGCCCCCGACGCCAGAGGGTCCCCTGGAGCGGGCGCAGGTCGTGACGCCGCAGGGCCAGGTAGTGAAGTAAGTTGGCGGCGCTCGGCCTCGAGCTCGCCGGGACCTGGGCCAGGGCGACCCGGTGGGCGCGCTCGAGGCTCACGAGCTCCCCCCGGAGGACGAGAAGTCGTCGGAGAAGCTCGTCGAGCTCCCGCTCGCGGGCGGCGCGGCCGTCGCCCTCGCCCTCGCCGGCTGCCCGCGGTGGGTACTCTCGGTCGCCTCGGAGCGTGGGCGGTGGGGTCCGGCGGCCGGCCATGCCCGACAGATAGGCCCCCGCCGCCGGGGAGCGAGGGCCCGACCGCGGCCCCGTTCCCGCGGGGTAGATCCTTTTTCCGGGACGCCCGTCCTAGCCTCCCAACGTGCGGTCGTTCGTCCTCGCGTCCATCGACCGATGGATGGGTCAGGGCGGAGCGCGCCCGATCGGGAGGAAGCCGTGTATCGAGTTGGTCCTTTGACGAAATCCATCCTCGCCACCGTCGCCATCGCCGGGGCGATTCTGGTCGCTGGTCCCCCCGGGGCCCGGGCGTTCTGCGGATTTTACGTGAGCGGCGCGGACGCGGAGCTCTACGCGAACGCGACGATGGTCGTCCTGATGCGGGACGGGCGACGCACCGTTCTGTCGATGCAGAACGACTATCAGGGCCCCCCGGAGGGCTTCGCCTTGGTCGTCCCCGTCCCGACCGTCCTCGACGAGGAGAACGTCCGCACGTTGGACAAGGACATCTTCGCCCGGGTCGACCAGCTCGCTGCCCCGCGGCTGGTCGAATACTGGGAGCAGGACCCTTGCTACGTCCCGCCGGTGATGGCGCGGGGGATGGCGCGGGAAGAGCTCGCCATGGGGGCGCCTCCCGCGGAGGAAGGGCTCGAGGACGCGGAGCTCGGAGTCACCGTCGAGGCCCAGTTCACCGTCGGTGAATACGAGATCGTCATTCTCTCCGCCCAGGACTCGGCGGGGCTCGACACCTGGCTGCGCCAGGAGGAGTACAACATCCCCACGGGGGCGGAAGGGGTGCTCCGGCCCTACGTCGAGCAGGGCACCAAGTTCTTCGTCGCCAAGGTCGACCCGGAAAAGGTCGCCTTCGTCAACGGGAAGGCGGTCCTGTCTCCCCTGCGGGTCCACTACGATGCGCCGGAGCTGGTCCTTCCGGTCCGCCTCGGGCTTTTGAACAGCGCCGGGAGCCAGGATCTCATCGTCCACGTGCTGGCCCGGGGTCGCCGCTACGAGGTCGCCAACTACCCCAACGCGACCATCCCGACCAACCAGGTCGTGCCGAACGCGGTCCGGGAGTCCTTCGGCCGGTGGTACGAGTCCCTGTTCCAGAGAACGCTGGCGGAGCACCCCGGGGCCGTGGTCACGGAGTACGCCTGGGACGCGTCGAGCTGTGACCCCTGCCCCACGCCGCCCCTCTCTCCCGGGGACCTTCTGACCCTGGGGGCGGACGTCCTCCCGAACGGGGGGCCCGGGGGGTTCACCCTCACCCGGCTCCATTACCGCTACG
>DAPKRP010000812.1:0-1687 GCA_031800515.1 Polyangiaceae bacterium LLY-WYZ-14_1
GCCGCTCGAGCTCGTCCTCAAGCCCCACGCGGTAGAGGAGACCTGGCGGCTCACCATGCGGCAGCGGGGCCGGCCTCCGCAGGCGCGGTTCGAGCTCACCGCCACGAGCCACGCCGAGGACGACGGAGCGGTCCTCAAGCATCTTCACCGGGTCGACTCCCGGGTTCGCCTGGAGCAGCCGCAGGTTCTGTTCGATGCCCCGGTCTCCGAGCCCCCGCCCGGCCTGCTGGTCCAGCATCGAACGGACCGGCGTGGACGGCTGGTCTCGGACGTCGAGGTGATGAACTCGGGGGACGCGCCGCTGCCCTGGCTCGAGCCGATCGTCGCCCGCTTCCTACGCCTCGATCCCCCGGTCGGGGCCTTCGGGCCGCTCCGGGTGGGGGACCGGCTGCGGTACAGCCGGCAGGAGCTCCTCCATCGGGCTCCTGCTCCCGCGGCCGTGGCCGCGGGAGACCCCCCGGAGGCCCCGGAGGACGCACCGGCGCCGGCTCCCGGAGAGGCGCTGCCCGTCCGCCTCCGCCTCGAGGCCGTCCTGGACCGGGTCGAGGATCGGGGGGAGCCGGGGCTCGTCGCCGTCTTTCCCGTCTCCGGCACCATCACCCCGGGGATGGCGGCGCGCTCCAGGCATCCCCCGGGGACGCCGGGGGAGCGGGAGGCCATCGGTACCGTCCAGGGCGAGGTGGCGTTCTCCGTCGACCAGGGCCGGGTCGTCGCCCGCTCCTGGCAGCTCACCCTGCCGGACTGGCCGGCGGACGGTGGGACCCCGCGGGAGCTCCAGGGAACGACGGCTAGGCAGGACGACGCGTCGGGGCCTTCCACGGTGGACGAGGAAAGCGGCCCGGCCTTCGATCAGATCCTGGTCGGGACCCCCTTCGTGCCCCCCGCGCCGCGTCCCGGTCGAGGGACGGGACCGGGCCCGCCCTGACCGGTACGAAGCAGGCCGTGTGGCCTGGCGCCACCCCTCCGGGGTCAGCCCTGCTGGCCGCCGACGTTCGGGATCGTGGCCACGATCCGGCGGGCGGCTTCGGCGGCACGCTGGTCGAGGTTGCTCTCCTCGACGTCCGAGTCCTGAGACCAGCCTACCCAGAGGATGTCCCAGGTATTCGGGTCCTGGAACAGGATGATCAAGGTCTTGTCGTGGGTGTCTTCGTCGGCGTTGCCGACGGTCTCGCTCGCCAGGGCGGTCAGCACCTTGTAGCTGACGACGACCTGGGCTTCTTCCAGAGGCGCCGGCCGGTAGCCTTTCTGCTCCAGGGACTCCGTCAACACGGGACGGACCGCCCGTTGGGCGAGCTCCGCGTCCCCGAGGTGGGGCTCGATCAGGTGATAGGTCTGGTAGCGGGCGTTGGTCAGGTCGGCGGCGGTGTCGTGTTGGACCATCAACGACGACCCGCAGCCCACGGTCAGCAGGACCGGCAGCAGGGCCGCCATCAAGCGCGAGGGAAACATCGTGGTGACCTCCATGTCGCGCGGAGATGTATCCCCGCCCACCGCAGCGCAACACCCTTTCCCCCGATGAAACCCATCGGCGGAGCTTCACCTCCCGTCAACACCCTCTCAGAGGGGCGATCAGAACGCCTCCTGGGCCGCGTTAGGGTCCCGTGAGAGCACCCCACGGCCGTCGGGTTCGAGGACGATGAAGACGACGGAAAGGGCCTGCGCCCGCAGGAGGCGGCCGATATTGTGG
>DAPKRP010000813.1:0-4056 GCA_031800515.1 Polyangiaceae bacterium LLY-WYZ-14_1
TGCTTCCCAACCGCGCCCCTCGCCCGCAGCTCCGGACACCGCATGCCGCCCAGCAGCCCAACCACCACCGCCGCAACCCACCCCACCACGGACGCGCCTTCCCCGACGACGTTCTCCGGGGGCGGGGGTCCCATCGAGATCCGGGAGCACCGGCCGGGGGAAGACCTCGGGCCGTTTCTCGCCGTCGCCCATCGGGTCTACGGCGGCGACCCGAACTGGGTACCGCCCCTCGAGATGGACCTGAAGGACCGGCTCACGCCGGGCAAGAACCCCCTGTTCGAGCACGCCAAGGCGACCTTGTTCACCGCCTTTCGGGACGGCCAGCCGGTGGGGCGGTGCTCGGCCCAGGTCGACTACGAGCACCTGGCCCGCTGGAAGGACGACGCGGGCTTTTTCGGGTTCTTCGACACCGTCGACGACGAAGACGTCGCCCGTTCCCTGCTCTCCCGGGCGGAAGCCTGGCTCAAGGAGCGGGGGATGAAGGTCATCCGGGGGCCCCTGTCCTTCAACAGCAACGAAGAGATCGGACTGCTCGTCGATGGATTCGACGAGCCCCCGGTGCTGCTGATGAACTACGCGAAGCCCTACCAGGGGCGCCTGATCGAGGCGGCTGGCTTCGACAAGGCGAAGGACCTCTTCGCCTGGAAGTTCGAATCGAGCAAAGGCATTCCGCCCCGGGCCGAGCGGGCCTACGAGAACATCCGGGCGCTTCCGGAAGTCCACATCCGTTCTGTCCGCACCCGCCAGCTCGAGAGCGACGTCCGGATCATTCTGGACATCTTCAACGACGCCTGGCGGGACAACTGGGGCTTCGTGCCGGCCACGGAGTCGGAGGCGGCGAAGTTCGCCGCGGACATGAAGCTCATCATGGACCCGGAGATGATCTTCATCGCCGAGATCGACGAACGCCCCGTCGGCATCTGCGTCTGCCTGCCGAACATCAACGAAGCGATCGCGGACCTGGGGGGCAAGCTGTTTCCCTTCAACATCGCCAAGCTGCTCTGGCGGGTGAAGGTCGATCGACCGAAGAGCGCCCGGCTCATCATGCTCGGGGTCCGGAAGGACATGCAGCGGGTCAAGCGCTACGGGGGCTTGTCCACGGCCCTCTACGTCGAGCTCGCCCGGCGTGGTGCGGAGCGGGGCTACGAATGGGGCGAGCTGTCCTACACCCTCGAGGACAACCACCTCATCAATCTGGGCATCAAGGCGATGGGGGCGCGTCACTACAAGACCTACCGGGTCTACGAGAAGCCGATCGTTTGACCAGGAGGAGGGGGGGGGGAGCCCTCACCGCCAGGAGGGCTGGGTAGCGGTCCGGATGCGCAGCCGGCGGCCGTCGCTCCGCACCATCACCGACCCCTCCTGGTCGATCCGCCGGAGGGCGATGCCGCGGCGTCGGTAGCGGTCGACGACCTGGGGGTGGGGGTGGCCGAAGCGGTTGCCCCGGCCGGCGCTCACGACGGCCAGGCGGGGTCGGACCGCGGAGAGCCACGCGGGGGTGCTCGACGTCGCGGAGCCGTGATGGGGCACCTTCAGCACGTCCGCCCGGAGGGCGAGGCGGCCGGCGAGCTCGCCTTCCGCGGGAGCCTCGATGTCTCCGGCGAGGAGGAGCCGATGGGCGCCGAAGGAGATCCGGAGCACCAGGCTGTTGTCGTTCTCATCCCATTCCGGTCGGTAGCGGGGACAGGGACCGAGCAGCTCGACGACGGCCGCGCCGAAGCGACGAGGACGGTTGCAGAGGTCCGCCGGGGTGTGCCGGCGGGCGCCGGCAGCGGCGAGCCGCCGGAAGAGCGTCGCCGGCGCGCCGGACGGGGACTCCACCTCCGCCTGGGTGCTGGCCCAGAGCTCTGCGATGGGCATGCCGTTCGTCGCCAGGGCGGCGAGCCCGCCGACATGGTCCGGGTGCGGGTGGCTGGCGACGACCACGTCCACCCGGGCGCGTCGGCGGGCGGCCAGCAGGGGAGCGATCACGTGCTCCCCCGGGTCCGGGGTGCCGCCCCCGGGAACCGCCCCCCCGGCGTCGACCATCAGGAGCGATCCGTCCGGGAGGTCGACGAGGGTGGCGTCCCCCTGCCCGACATCGAGGAAGGTGGCGCGAAGGACGCCCCGGGGTTGCTCCCGGTGACGAAGGTCCGCTTCCAGGAGCAGCACCAGGACGACGCCCGCGGCCACCGCGGCGACCCGCGGGGTGGTCCGGCGGAAGGCCAGTAGAGCGAGGACGACCCCGGCGACGACGACCCCCTGCCCGACGGTCGGAGGCGGCCAACCGGACGCCGGGGCCGGCCCACCGAGGACCTCCGCGGAGGCGAGGAAGGCGTCGACGACCGGCTCGAAGAGGAGAGCCGTCAAGGTGCTGGCGGAAGGCAGGGCGACCGCGGCGACGGCATGCCCCAAGGCCAAGGGCAGGAGCGCCAGTGCGGCGACGGGGACCAGGAGCAGGTTGGCGACGAGCCCCCAGGCCGGCAGGCTGCCGAAGCACCAGAGGACCACCGGCGCCGTCGCGAGACCGGTACGGAGGGCGGCGTCGAGGCCCGCCGAGAGGGACCCGGGGAGCCGTAGGGCTTCCGGCAGGAGCGCCCCCCGGGAGGTCACCAGGGCGACCGTCGCCAACACGGACAGGAGCATCCGGGGGTCGGCGGCGTCCCCCGGGAAGGCCAGGCCCAGGATCAGGATCGCCCCGCCGGCGACCGCCATCGGGTCCGGCCGGCGGCCTGCGGCGACCAGGGCCCAGCCCAGGCTCGCGGTGAGGGCGGCGCGGAGGGCGCTCGGGTTCCCTCCGGCGAACAACGCATAGGCGAACGCGAGGACGATGCCCGCGGCGGCGGCGGGCCGCCGGACGTCCTGGCGGCGGGCGATGCTGGGCAGCCGCCGGAACCACCAGCCCAGCGCGGCCACGGCCGCGCCCGCCACCAGGGCGACGTGGAGACCGCTCACCGCGAGCACGTGGGCCAGCCCCGCCTGCCGGACGGCGTCCTTGGCGGCGTCGTCCACCGCGGCCCCCTCCCCGAGGACGAGGGCACGGGCGAGGGCGGCCGCCTCCGGCGTCAGGGTCTGGCGCAGGCGATGGCGCGCTCGGTCTCGGAGCCCGGCGAGGCCTCGGACCAGGGGCGGGGTCTCGAAGACCGTCGGTCGGGCCCCCGGGGGCAGCCGGGCGCTGCCCTGGGCGACCCGGCTCCGGGGCCAGGGCGGATGGGGGGTGAGGTTCCGGAAGCGGGGGAGCGGCGTGATCTTCGCCAGGGTGCGGAGGCGGCTGCCGAGGGGCGGGGCGGCGTCCCGAAGCCAGAGCAGCGTGCCCGGTGCCACGGGCGCCCCGTCTTCCAGCCGTTCGCCGGAAAGCACCCGGACCAGGGCGCGCCGGTCGTCCCCCACGCCGTGGCGGGTGCCCTCGACGCGGCCGAGCACCCGGGCGAGGCCGGGCGGGGGCAGCGTCCCCGGGGGAGGCGGCCGTCCGGCGAGCCAGCCGGCCAGCCCGGTGGCCAGCAGGAGCGACGCCAGAAGCATCCGTTCCCCGCGACGAAGCCGTCGTGGGGGGAGGGCGACCGCCAGGAGTCCCAGCCCGAGGAGCCCGAGTCCCAGCCCGAGGCCGACGCCGGCCGGCGGCGGGGCCAGGCGACCCAGGACGAGCCCGGCGAGAAAGACGCCGGCGAGGGCGAGGGGGGAAGCCACGGTGCACCGCCGGTGCAGCGGCCGGGCCAGGGAGAAATGCCGGGGATCCTCGGGCCCGCCGGCGGCTTGGTCGTCGGGCGCCGGCGGCCCGCCGGCTAGCCGCCCGCCTCTTGCCCGGCTTCCCGCCCCACGCTACACCCGCCTTCCCTGCTGAGGGCGCATAGCTCAGCTGGATAGAGCGTCGGCCTCCGGAGCCGAAGGTCTGAGGTTCGAATCCTCATGCGCCCGCCACGTTGCGCTGCGCTTCACGAGGCGAGCGCATGAGGATGTCGGGTCGCCGGGCCCGCGCCGAGGGCGCGGTCCCGCTCGCAGCGAATCCGCTCTGTTGATGGGGCGCTACGCGCCCGGGCGCCCGCCACGTTGCGCTGCGCTTCACGAGGCGAGCGCATG
>DAPKRP010000814.1:0-3606 GCA_031800515.1 Polyangiaceae bacterium LLY-WYZ-14_1
CCTCCAGGAGGAGCGTCCCCGGCGATGACGTCGGTACGAGCAGCCAGGTGTGCGCCGGTCCGAAGGCGAGGTCGACGCTCCCCGGTCCCTCCGCCCGCCGGTCCAGGAAGGGCGTGCGACCGGCGCGAGCGTCCGGCGGGAAGACGCGTACCCGGGTGTCCTCGAGGGCGGCGACCCGGCCCCCCGGAGAGGCTCGCGCCTGGGCGCCCGCGGGCAGACCTTCGAGCAGTCGAACCCCCGGGGCCCCATCGCACTGGAAGCGGAGAAGGGCCCCGTCGCCGACGGTGACCCCGGCCCCGAGGCAGCGGTTCCGGGACGGGTCGAGGCCGAGGGACAGATGGCGCAGCGCCTCCGGCAGGGCGAGCCCGACCCCGGGGGTGAGACCGGTGTCGTCGGTCAGCCTCGCCCCCGGGAGGCTCCCGGAGAGAGGCTCGTGGGCGCGGCAGGACAGGGGTCCATCACAGGGCTCCGCCAGGGGGGCGGAGGCCGGAAGGGCGACGCCCGCAAGGGCGCCGGCAGAGGTACGCAGCACCGTCGCCTCCGCCTCGAAGAGGAGGGCGGGGGAGACGTCTTCCGGCGTCGGTGAGGCCGGAAGGGGGCGGCGGGCGACGACGCCGGCGCCGTCTCCCCAGCCAGCGGCGAGAGCCTGCCCGGATCCGTCGAAGACGCCGGCGCTGGAGAACAAGGTCTGCCCCCGGACGATGGGCGCCGGCTCGTCGTTGCCGACCGCGGGCAATACGCGAAGCCCCCCTCGGGCATCGACGAAGGCCAACCACTCCCCATCCGCGGCGAGGGCGCGGACGGGCAGATCCGGCGGAGAGGGGGAATCCCCCGGCGGCCAGGGCACGGGGGTCGCCGGGCCATCGTCCTCCGGGAAGGCGAGGGCGACGAGCTCGAGGCCGCGGAACCCATAGCCGATCCGCCCGTCCAGCAGAGCGAGCTGCGTCGGCTCCGGGGGGGTCTCCGGGCCGACGGTGCCGGTGAGCAGGTCCGCCGTGTAGAGCCGAAAGGGGTTCTCCAGGTTCGCGACGACGAGCTGGCCGTCGAAGAGCCCCTCCCGGATGAAGCCGTAGCTGCTGAAGCCGAAGGGGTTGAAGCTGACGTCGATCTCGGCGCGGACGGCGCCGTCCGGCAGGATCTCGAAGAGGGTGAGCCCGGGGCTCACGCCGGCGGGGAAGCCCGGGGACGCCCGCGCGCCGAACACGACCCGGGCGAACACCGGGCCCCGGGCGAGGAGCTGACCCTCGGACGGCTCCGGGAACCGGCAGACGGACGCGCCGGAGGCGACGGGCTCGGGCCCGACGGGGCGCGACGGCTCCCGGAGGTCGAGCGCCGCGAGGAGGGGGCCCTGCCCCGCCTCCCCGGGAACGCAGAGGTAGAGGCGCTCGTCCCGACTGGCGACGGCCTGGGAGACGCCCGTTGGGACCGGCCCGAGGGAGACGGTGGCGAGGATGCCCCGGCGCCCCGGGGTCAGGTCGAGCACCTCGAGCCGCCGACCGTCGTCCGCGGACGTCTCCACGATCCGCACCACCCGGCCTTCCGGGGCACCGTCGATGGGGCGAAAGGAAGCCGGACCGTCTAGGGAAGGAACGGCCTCCCCCGGACCGAGGACGCCGTCCCTCCAGGCGAGGCGCCGGATCCGTCGTACGCCTCGGTGCTCGAAGGACAGCCAGAGGTCGCCGCCGACGAAGCTCGCGTCGACGGGCTCGCCGAAGCCGAGCAGCTCCCCCACGAAGGTCGGGTCGTCGTCCCCGGGGCAGGTCGTCCCCCCGTCCGCCATCGACGGGGGGTCGTCGCCACCGCCGCCGCCGGCGGGGCCGTCGATGGCCAGAGGAGACCGCCCGCAGCCGACCCCGGCCAGAAGGACGACCAGGGCGACCCGGGAGAGGCGGCATCCGTCACCGTCGCGCATCGACGTCGAGAATACGTCGAAGGCCGTCCTTTTGCGCGGCCTCGGGCCCCGTGCTTCCTTCCCGACTGCCATGAGCGACATTCGGGAGCGGGTGGCGGAGCTCGTGGGCTCCGGAAACGTGGTGCTCTTCATGAAGGGAACCCGGACGGCCCCCCAATGCGGCTTTTCCGCGTCGGTCGTCGAGATCCTGGACGAGTACCTGGACGACTACGCCACGATCAACGTGCTGGCGGACCCGGAGGTTCGCCAGGGGATCAAAGACTTCTCCGAGTGGCCCACGATCCCCCAGCTCTACGTGAAGGGGGAGTTCGTCGGCGGGTCGGACATCGTTCGGGACCTCCACCAGGGGGGCGAGCTCGAGCCCATCCTGGGGGCCAAGCCGATGGCGGCGCCTCGCCCGGACGTCACCGTCACGGAGGCCGCCGCCGCTGCCTTCCGTTCCTTTCACGAGGGCGGCGGCGACCCGGTGGTGCGGCTCACCGTCGACAACGGTTTTCGCTACGGCCTCGAGCTCGACCAACCCCGTGCCGGGGACGTCGTGCTCGACGCCCCCGGGCTCACCCTGGTCATGAATCGGGGCAGCGCCCGCCGGGCTGACGGCCTCCACATCGATTACGTCGAGGGCGAGGACAAGTCCGGGTTCCGGATCGACAACCCGAACGAGCCGCCCCGGGTGCAGGCGATGGCCCCGAAGGCCCTCGCCGAGGTCCTCGAGACCGGCGCCGCCCCCCACGTCGTGTTCGACGTCCGCAGCGACGAGGAACGGGCCACCGCCTCGATCGCCGGGACGGTGCCCTTCGACGACGCCGGGCTCGCCCTGCTGAAGAAGCTCGAAAAGGACACCCCGGTGGTCTTCGTCTGCCATCACGGGATGCGCAGCCAGGCGGCGGCGGAGCACGCCCGGGAGCTCGGCTTCAAGCAGGTCTACAACCTGTCCGGGGGCATCGATGCCTGGAGCCGGGAGGTCGACCCGAACGTGCCCCGCTATTGACGGCCGCCGCCCTCGGGTATGTTCTTGCCGAGCCGGCGCGCCCCGGAGGGACGCCGGCCGGGTTCCTGTCCTCCGGCCCTCCGGAAGCTCTCCTCGACATGTCTCGCTTTCCCCTTGCCTTCCTCCGCGCGCTCCTTTTTCCCGGCGTCCTTCTTGCCCTCCTGCTCGGTCCGATCGGCTGCGCCAGCACCGCCGGGATGACCTGCAGCCGCAACGGGGACTGCGACGATGGCCAGGTCTGCGCCCCGCAGGTCGACGGGTGCAGCGACCCGGGAGGCTGTTTCAGCATCTGTGGCCGACCCTGCGAGGACGACGACGACTGCTCCGGCGGTGCCTTCTGCGAGCAATCCGCGGACATCGAGATCGCGATCTGCCGGGACACCCCGGATCCCGGCTGACGCCGGCGCGGGCGGCTCCGGAACCCCCGGGCCCCTGCCGCCCAGGAGCTGGCGGCTCCCTCGCCGGAACGACCTCGACCGTCTCCGTGGCGGGCCGACCGGAACGGCCTTGACGAACTCGGCCCGACTCGGGTCCAATTCGCCGTCCGGCAAGTGAACCCGCCACCCGTTTCATGACCGAGAGCCGCCGAAGTGACCCGGGCCCCCGCCCGGGTAGCCGCCCCGACCCCCTCCTGGGGAGGCTCATCGACGGCCGCTTCCGGATCGACGCGCCCATCGCCCGGGGAGGCATGGGCAAGGTCTAC
>DAPKRP010000815.1:0-2193 GCA_031800515.1 Polyangiaceae bacterium LLY-WYZ-14_1
GGTCGGGCCGCCCGGCCGACCCTGCCCGGGCCTCGGACGCCGCCGACCTGGTCGGCCCCGGGGACCGCGCCCGGGCCTACCTCGTCGAGCTCGGCCTGCTGGCTGCGACCGTGCTGTTGGCGGCGAACCTCCTAGCCGCCCTCGGGATCCTCTTGCTGCTGGGCCGAGGGGTGCTCGGGTTGGACCCGGCCACCGCGGAGGCCTTTCTGTCTCCCCGGCACGGCTGGGCCATCGCCCTCGTCGTCCTCCTCGCCGCTGGGATGCTCGAGCCGGTTCGCCTCGGGGTCGCCGTCGTCGATGCGGTGGACGACGTGTCCCGTCGGCTCGGCCTGGACATCCACCGCCTGATCGACGAAGCGCAGGCGGCGGCCCGGGGTGGCCCGCCCACTCCAGAGGAAGAGGCGCCGGCAGCGCTCGTCGACCGCTCGTCCCGGAAGTCCGTCGCGCGAGCCGCCGTCCTGGGGGGGGCCGGGCTCCTCTTCCCCTCGGGGCCTCCCGGGGCCCGGGCCCAGGCCTGGTCGGGGGGCGATCCTCCCGCCGACGGGGACCGACGGGACCAGGAGGTGGAGGCGCTGGCCCGGGAGATCCTCGACGGCGCTGCGTTTCGGGAGGCGCGCCCCGGGGGGGAAGAGCCAGGCCTGCTGCGCTGGGCCTTCGACCGCCTGGCGGCACTCCTCGACGCCCTGTCCGGCGCCGAGATACCCGGGGCCTCGGGCCTCGCTTCCGCCGAGGGCGGGCTCGGATGGCCCCCGGCGCTCGTCTTTCTGGGGCTCGCGGGACTGCTCCTCGCCGGGGTGCTCGTCGCCGTCGGCGCACCCCGCTGGCTCCGGCGAGGAGACCCGGAAAGCCGCCGCTCCCGGAGAGGACGCGCCTCGAAGGCAGGGAGGACCGCAGGGGGCTCCCCCGACGCCAGCCTTCTGGACGACGTCGAGACCCGCCCAGCGCTGCTCTTCGCCCGGGGCGAAACGCTGGCCCGGGAGGGACGATGGCGGGAGGCGATCCGCCACTTCCACCGCAGTGGCCTCGCCCGCCTGGCCACCGCCCACGGCCTGACCCTTCGGACCCACCGCCCGAACGGCTGGTACCCGAGCCAGCTGCCGGCGGGCACGGATCGGGCCGACCTCGAGGCGTTGAACGCCTGCTTCGACCGGGTCTGGTACGGGCCGGACGGCAGCCCGGAGAAGGGAGCCGTCGACCGCACCCGGGCCCTCGCCCGGGCGATCCTCCGGACCGAGCCCCCGGGGGCGTCGGACAGGCCCTTCCCCGGAGGCGAGGGATGAGGAGCGCCCTCGGCCCCATGCTCCTCCTGCTGGTCGTCCTGCTGGTCCTCGCCGGGATGACCCTGCGGGTGGCGGACCGGGGCCGCTACGCCCGCCCCTTCGCGACGATGGGAGCGGGACCCGAAGGCGCCCGGGCCGCCCTCGACCTCGCCGAGCGCCTCGGCCCCCGGGGGGCCCTCTCCTGGACGACGGACCTCGCCGCGCTGCCTCCCGGCGGCCTCCTGGTCGCCCTCGGGGACTGCGACCGTCCCCTTCCCCGGCGGCCGAGCCGCTACGAGCGGGAGGCGCTGGCCCGCTGGGTGGCGGCGGGCGGCACCCTGGTGGTCGCGGGGGTGCCGGAGCTGCTCGGCGCCGACCTCGGGCTCCGGATCGCCGGCCCGGACTGCGGGGAAGGCACCGGGAGCCTCGGGGCGATCCTACGGCGTCCGGGCACCCCGGCGGCATCGGGAGTGGCGGCCGCCTCCGGCCTTGCGGTCGGCGTCGGCCCGGGCTTCGACGGGCTGTCCCTGCCCTGGACGGCGAGCGCCGACGTCACCGTCGAGCCGCTGCACGAACCCGGCCCGAGCTCCCGGGCGGAGGCGCTCGGCGAGCCCGTCGTCTTCCTCTGGTCCGAAGCCGGGGGCGGGGCCGAGCCCGTCGGCGTCCATCGAAGCGTCGGCCGGGGATGGGTCTATGCCCTGGCGAGCGGCCGCCCTTTCCAAAACCGGGAGCTGGCCTCCGGGGGAGGGGCCCGCCTGCTCGGGCGCCTGATCGAGCGCGCTCCCCGGGGCGCCGGGCCCTCGGGCCCCATCCGCTTCGACGACTACCACCAGGGGGTCGGCGACCGTCGTGGGTTCGTCGGCTATCTGCGGGAGCGAGGGCTCACCCCCGTCGCCCTCCAGCTCCTGCTGGCGGTCGCCCTCGTGCTCTGGCG
>DAPKRP010000816.1:0-2156 GCA_031800515.1 Polyangiaceae bacterium LLY-WYZ-14_1
AGGGGAGGGGGGTCACAGTCGGCAGTCGATCCATGCGAGGAAGGCGCTCCGGTTCAGGTCTTCAGGCTGACAGTCGGCGGGCTCGCCGCTTCTCGTCCAGTCGCAGAATCGCGCCGCGTCGAGCTGGGCATATTCTTCTCCGAGCCAGAGCAGGCCGACCTGGCGATCGAGGTCGGGGTCGTCGAAGGTCTGCCGAAGGTGGTCCATCACCGCCTCCGCCCGCCGCCGGCTGAGCTCCCGGTTGTAGGCGACGTCGCCCTCCGGGGATGCCCGGGCGACCACGAAGAACCAGCTGGCCCCCCGGCGGTCGGCGAAGGTGTCTTCGACCACCTCCCGATCCCGGGGGTCGAGGAGGGCGTCGTTCTTGGCGAACTGGACGATGGAAGCCCGCTCCGCCATGGGGAGAAACAGAGCGTTGAAGTCGTCCCCCCGCATGGTGGCGACGGTTTTGGCTTCCACCGGCTGGCAGCCCCGGCCCGCGCCGCCGCCTTCCCGGCCTTCTCCCAGGCCGCAGGACTGGAGGACCCGGCGCAGCACTTTCTGCAGCTCCGGATTGCAGTAGTCGGCGTGGGCGGCAGCGGCGACGGCGACCTCGCCGGAGCCGTCTTCCCCCGTCGGCGCCAGATTCGAGGCCTGGCCGGGGAGCCGGGCCTTGGCGTCGCCGATCCAGTCGAGGACCAGCATCGGGGTCAGCAGGAACAAGCCTAGTCCCAGGATGGCGAGGGCGATGCGGCTCATCGGACCGGGTCCTCCATCGCGTCCACGGACGGCTCGGACGCGGACGCCTGGGGCGGTGAGGTGGTGCCCCGGGCCTCCCCGGCGAGCCGGGGAAGGGCGTATTCCAGACCGAGGTCCGTATCTTCGTCGCAGAGGCGCTGGCCGCTCACGTAGAGCTGCGGCGTCAGTACCGGCAGGCGCTGGTCGACCGCCCAGCGGAGGCCCCGATTGAGGGTCGCCCGGACCTCGGCCCGTCCGACGCAGCCTCGGAGGTCGGGAAAGGCGTCCAGCACCCGGCGTCGAACCCCGGCGGGATCCCGGCTCCCCAGCTCGAGCAGCTCCCGCTGATGGGCGAAGGCCCATTCCAACACCGCCGCGGCCTCTGCCTCGGCGCAGATCATCGCCTCACTCACCGTGCAGGCGCCGGGATGTATCGATCGTGACACCATCCAGTTGCACTCCGCATCCAAGGGGAACAGGAGCGCCGACCGGGGGAGGCTCTGGCCGACGTCGGTGCCTTCCAGTCGGTCGTCGAAGGCCCGGCAGGCGGGGCAGAGGGGGTCGAGCACCTCGAGGGCCCGGGGCCCGTTGCCGAGGGTGAGGTTCACGGTGACCTCCCCGGGGGGCAGGGGGTCGTCCAGGGTGCCGCAGCGCTCGACGAAGCGCGCGTGGCTGGGCGCAGCGGCCACGTAGACGACCGCCGGCGTCATCACGAACAAGCCGAACAGGACCGCCGCCCCGGCCAGCGCCGCCCAGCCGACCGGAGGACCCCCCGGCGGGCGCCGGCGGGCCCGCAGAAACAGCGTCAAGGCCCCGGCGCAGGTGACCGCGCTGGCGACGTAGATGCCGATGCAGACCTTGCAGGCGGCCCCGAGCTCGAAGGCGGCGATGCTGCCCCAGAACAGGCTGGCGCCCACCGGCACCAGGCTGGCCAGGAAGAGGCCGAAGGTCGCCCGCCGTTCCCCCTGACGCCGGGTCAGGACCAACGCCAGGGCGGCGAAGGCGAGGAAGGCGAAGGTGCCCATGGACAGGAGCGCGATGGGAATGCCGCCCCAGACGCGTTCCCGCAGCAGGGACGACCAGGGGCTCATCAGGGTGGCGTGGCAGCCGGAGGTGCCGCTCGCGTCGGGGCTTCCGAGGAGCCCCGGAGCGAAGGAGCAGGAGACCCCATGGATCTGGCGGTCCAGGTGAGCGGTGAAGTCCCGGGTGGAGACCGCGGAGAAGTAGAGTCCGAGGGCGGTCCCGATCAGAACGAGGAGCGCCCCGGGCACCGGCAGACGGGGGGGCGGGGCCCCGGGATCGCGGCCCGGGCCGTCCCCGTGGGCGTCGTCTCGAGGTCGGGCGCCCCAGGGTTGGGGGTCGCGCACCGTCCGGTCCGCGGCCCCCGCCTGGTCGGGGTCCATCGCGGGGAGGCGTGGGCGTCGGCGGGATGCCTAAGG
>DAPKRP010000817.1:0-1732 GCA_031800515.1 Polyangiaceae bacterium LLY-WYZ-14_1
CATTCCCCGAGGAACAGCAGGCCGCTCGCCGCGAGGAGGACGGGCACCACCCGGCCCGGGCCGAGGGCGACGTAGGCCCGGGATGCCAGGACCACCCCCAGCAGGGACAGCAGGGCCGCGGCCGCCACCGCCTTCGGGAGCTGGCTCGCGTCGAAGTGGGACAGGAACAGGGCATCCCGGGCCGCCTTCGAGGCGACCTGCTGGGCGATCAGGAGGACGGCGCTCACCGTCGCGATGACGACTGCCCGGCGATGAGCGGGCCCGCTCGGCGACGCGCGCACCCGGCCGAAGGTAGCCCCCCTGCCGGGTCCATGCTCGGGGCTCTGCTATGTCACGCCGTGGCCGACGACTGGACCGTCC
Source organism: Polyangiaceae bacterium LLY-WYZ-14_1 (assembly GCA_031800515.1). GTDB lineage: Bacteria > Myxococcota_A > Polyangia > Polyangiales > DAPKRP01 > DAPKRP01. The sequence goes on from DAPKRP010000817.1 coordinate 361, forward strand.
GGCGGGTGCTCTCCTGGACCGCCGAGGACTTCGCGGGGCGGGGTCTCGATTCCCCCCGGCTCGACGCCGAGCTCCTCGTCGCCCGGGCCCTCGGGACCAGCCGGGTGGCGCTCTACCTGGACCTCGACCGACCCCTGGCCGCAGAGGAGCTCGCCCGCATCCGCAGCCTGGTCGCCCGGCGCCGCCGTCGGGAGCCCATCGCCTACATCCTCGGGGAGCGGGAGTTCTATGGCCGGAGCTTCGAATGCGGACCGGCCACGTTGGTTCCCCGTCCGGATACGGAAACCCTGGTCGCCCAGGCGCTGGACGAGCTGCCGGATTCCGCCGAGGGGCCCGTCGTCGACCTCTGCACCGGGAGCGGTGCCGTCGGGCTGACCCTCCTCGCGGAACGCGGCGGCCTGCGAGGGGAGCTCACCGATCTGTCGGAAGCCGCCCTCGAGACCACGCGGCGCAACGCCGCCCGCTTGGGCGTCGAGGCGCGGATGACCCTCCATCGGGGTGACCTCTTCGACGCGTTCCCGGCGCGACGACGGGTTCCCCTGATCGTGGCGAACCCCCCCTACGTGCCGGACCGGGAGCTCGCCGGGCTGATGCCCGAGGTCGCCGTCCACGAGCCCCGGCTCGCCCTCGCTGGCGGGGTGGACGGCCTCGAGGTGGTGCGGCGGATTCTGGACGGGGCCGGGGACTGGCTCCTCCCCGGCGGCAAGCTTCTGATGGAGGTCGGGGACGGGCAGGCCGCGGAGGTGCGCCGAATCGCCGAGACCCTGCCGGCGGAACGGCAGCTCGTCTGGGAGCGGGCCGCCCGAGACCTCGGCGGGGTGGACCGGGTGGTGGTGCTCCGGTCGACGCTTTCCGCGGAGGCTCATGAAGCCGAGGAGCGGGCGGCCTCCGAGCGGCGCGCCGCTGCGGAGGCCGCCCCGGAGGCGGAGCCCCCGGAACCGCTCTAGCGTTCGGCGTCCCGAGTCCGGAGTCCGGAGTCCGAAGTCCGGAGTCCGGGGGCAGGGGCAGCCGGCGGCGACCGACCCGCTCAGGGGGCGGGCCGCCGGCCCCCGCCGACCCGTCGAAGCACCGCCTCGATCACCAAGAGGAGGCCGGCGGCGAGGAACCAGGCCGGGGCGACGGGAACGGTCGCTTGTTCCGTCCGCCCGGCGGCGGGGCCGGGGTTCGCCCCGTCCCCGGCATCTGGGTCGGCCGCTGCGAGCGGGGGGGAGAGGTCGCTCTCCCGGAGGGGCGGGGCGACGACGAAGCTCGCCCCGGGGACGAGGCTCCCGGTCGCATCCTCGACGCGATAGACCCCCGGCCTCCCCGTCTGGGTGAACGACGAGCGCCGGCCCGCCAGGGCGTGGCGGAGACCGCCGGGGTCGACGACGGC
>DAPKRP010000818.1:0-1878 GCA_031800515.1 Polyangiaceae bacterium LLY-WYZ-14_1
TAGCCCTCGAGGCGAAGAAGGGCGTCGGCCCCCTCGCCACCCCCCCGGCGGGCATCCTGCAGCTCCCGGAGGAGCTCGAGGTCGTCGGAGGCGAGGTCCTCGACGGTGTCGAGGCGGCTCGCCGCCCCCACGACGTCCCCCTGCCGGAGGTAGACCGCGGCGGTTCGGGGAACCAGCTGCTGGAGCAGCAGGGGGGCGAGCCGGAGCTCCCGGAAGGAGCCGCGATCCCCGAGCGCTTCCGGTCCCGCCCGGAGCAGGGCGACCAGTCGCGCTCGGAGGTCGAGGTAGAGGCCGGCGGTGAAATCGAGGACCTCTGGCGCCGGGGAGAGCTCGGCGTGGGCCTCCCAGAGCTCGCTCAGGCGTCGGCCTTCATCGATGGCCCCGTCCAAGGTCGCGCGGGCCTCCCGTCCCCACCGGGCCACCTGCTCGTAGCGCCGCTGGTCGTCGTCGGTGCCCGCCGGGCTGGCCGCCAGGAGCCGCAAGGCCGCGAGCACGCGCGCTTCGTCGCTGCGTTCCCGGCCGAGGGCCACCACCTTCCGGGCCACCGACTCGAGCTCCGGGCCGACCTGGCCCTCCCCGATCTCCTGGGGCGTGTAGAGGGCCGCCATGCGGCCGAGGTGGTCGACCAACGCCTCGTAGTCGCCGCTCGCGACGAGGTCCTCTCCCCGGGCCTGGTAGTAGCCGAGCAGGCGATCCCGCACCTCGGTGCGCGCCGGGTCGCCCGGGGGCAGGGAATGAAAGGTGCGAAGCGCCCGGGGAAGGGACGCATCGTCGAGCTCCGCGGGGACGTCGAGGTCCGCGGCGCTCCGGCCCCGCATGCCCCCGCTGCCTCCGCAGCCGGCGGCCGCGGGCAGGAGGACGCCCCCGGCGAGGGCGATGAGGGGGACCAGGAAGCCGGTCCGGCGACGGCGAAGGAGGGAGGGGTCGGGCGCCCAGCGACGAGCCCGGGGCGGGTGTTCCAGCATCGGGAGGGGGCAAGGTAGCAGGGACTCTCCTGGACCGCCGTGCCTCGGGGGCTCTGCTATGCCGCCCCGGTGCCTCGGCGTGCCTCCGACCCGTCTCCGTACCTCGGCCGAGTCGAGCTCACCCTCCGGGAGGCGGTCCTGGGCGTCCTGGCCGGTGCGTCGGGGTTCGTCGCGGTCATCCTGTCCGGGTCCCTGCTGGCCCGGGCCGTCTTCGGGGCGGCGCGCCTCGAACCGGCGTCTCCGGCGGCGCTCGTCCTCCAGGCGACGGCCCACCTGACCGGGGCGGCGATGGCGGTCGCTGCGGTCTGGGCCCGCCGGGCCGACGATGCGGGGGGGCCGACGGGCTTCGTCGTCCGATTGCTCCACCACCCCGCATCGGGCCGTCCCGGCCGCCGCCGGCTCCTCGGGGCCGCCGGCGTCGGATTCGTCGCCGGCCTCGGGCTCCAGTTTCCTTTGGCCGAACTGGGCAACGTGGTGGCCCAGCGTTTTCCCCTTTCGCCGGAGACCCAGGCTTTCCTGTTCCGTTTGTCCCAGCCCTCGTCGGTCCCGGAGCTGCTGGCCACCCTGCTGGCGATCGTGCTCGCCGCGCCCCTCGCCGAGGAGGTCGTCTTCCGAGGGCTCCTCGTGGTCGGCCTTCGACGCGCCGTCGGCGTGGGCCCCGCCATCGTGGGGTCGAGCGTGCTGTTCGGTCTGGTCCACGGCCATCCGACGGCCATCGCCTACGCGACGACGGCGGGCCTCGTGCTCGGCCTCCTCGCCGCCCGCACCGGGAGCATCGCCCTCGGGGTGGCGGTCCACGCCGGCGTGAACGCCCTGCCGCTGTTGCTCCCGGGATCCCTCGTCGAGGTGCCCGGGCTGAATACCCAGGAGGTGGGCCGGCCCCATCTCCCCCTGGGCTGGCTGCTCGCCGGCA
>DAPKRP010000819.1:0-3480 GCA_031800515.1 Polyangiaceae bacterium LLY-WYZ-14_1
GCGCTCCGCTACGCCCTGGTCTGCACCGCCGGGTCCGTCGTCGGCGGCGTCCTCGGCTGGGCCATCGGCGTCGGGCTCTGGCGAAGCCTCGGGATCCACGCCGGCTGCCCCGAGTTCGGGGGAGGCGACCTCCTCTTCGCCCACCTCCCCGGGTTCCACTGCGAGACCTTCGGCAAAGTCGAGCTGCTCTACCGGGAAAACGCGGCCCTGGCCCTATTCACGGCGGCCTTTACCCCGATCCCCTACAAGGTGTTCACCATCGCCGCCGGGGTCTTCCAGATCCCCGTCGCCACGCTGGTGGTGGCTTCCGTGCTCGGCCGCGGGGCCCGGTTTTTCGGGGTCGCCTTCCTGGTCTACCGCTTTGGGCCGGCGGTGCGGGTGTTCGTCGAGAAACGCTTCGAGCTGCTGACCTTCGTGTTCACCGTCCTGCTGGTCGGCGGGATCGTGCTCATCAAGTACGCCTTCTGAGCATTCTTGACGTACCCGATGGGCAAATCCATACCTGTGCCCTGGGTCCTTCGTGAAGCTCTCCAACAAAGGCCGCTACGGGGTGTCGGCGCTGTTCGACATCGCCTTCCACAACGATGGCCTGGCCACCCAGACCAAGGACATCGCCGAACGTCAGGGCATCCCCGCCCGCTTCCTCGAGCAGATCTTCCAGGATCTCAAGCGCGCGGGCCTGGTCACCTCGAAGCGCGGGCCGAAGGGGGGCTACCAGCTCGCCCGGCCGACGGACGCCATTCGCCTCGGGGACGTCATCCGGGCCCTGGAAGGGCCCGTCCAGCTCGGACCGCCCCCGGACGACGTCAAGGCGACCCGGGGCGCCGAATCGACCGGCCGGCAGGTCACGGACGCCGCCTTCGCCGAGCTCTCGGAGCAGATCGAAGCCTGCTTCGACGGCAAGACCCTGGCGGACCTCTGCGCCCAGGGGGAAGCCCTCGGGCTGCGTCGCCAGCCGCCCCGGCGTTACGTCTACGCGATCTGACCCTATCGCTTATCGGGGTCCCGCCATGCCTGCGCCCGTCGTCGACAACGTCCTCGCCCTGGTCGGCCGGACCCCGTTGATCCGCCTCCGACGGGTGGTGCCCGAAGGTGCGGCCACCGTCTGGGGAAAGGCCGAGTACCTCAACCCGGGCGGGTCGGTGAAGGACCGGATCTGCCTGGCGATGCTGGACCAGGCGGAGGCCGAAGGTCGCCTCGAGGCTGGCGCGACGGTGGTCGAGCCCACCAGCGGCAACACCGGGGTCGGCCTCGCCCTCGTCTCGGCGGTGCGGGGCTAACGACTGACCCTGACGATGCCCGCCAGCATGTCCCTCGAACGCCGCCAGCTCCTCCAGGCCTATGGCGCGGAGGTCGTCCTGACCGAGCCCGAACGGGTGATGGAAGGGGCCATCGCGGAAGCCCGGCGACGGGTGGACACGGAAGGGGCGTTCATGCCGCAGCAGTTCGACAACCCGGCCAATCCGACGGCCCACGCCGAGGGGACCGCCCGGGAGATCCTCGACGCCTTCGAGGCCGACGGGGCCCCCGGGCCGGATGCCTTCGTCGCCGCCGTCGGCACCGGCGGAACCATCTCCGGGGTCGGCCGGGTGCTCAAGGCGCGGCGGCCGGACGCCCGTCTCGTCGCCGTCGAGCCCGCCGCGAGCCCGGTGCTCGCCGGGGGGGCGCCGGGGCCGACGAAGATCCAGGGCATCGGCGCGGGCTTCGTCCCCAGGAACTACGACCCGGAGGTGGTCGACCAGCTGCTTCAGGTCGACGATCGGGACGCCTGGGAGATGAAGAACCGGCTCGCCCGGGAGGAAGGCATTCTGGTCGGCATCAGCGCCGGGGCGAACGTCGCCGCGGCGATCCGCGTCGCGACGGAGCTCGGCGCCGGCCACGATGTCGTGACCATCCTCTGCGATACCGGGGAGCGTTACTTCAGCCTCGACGAGTATTTCTCATGAGCGCGGTCGGCTCCCCGGCATCCCGGTCCACCGGCACGGCGCCGGAGGGACGGGCAGCCTCCGAAGGAGGCGCCGCCGTCACCAGGGACGACGGCCTGCCCCTGACCCGGCGCCTCGGCATGCGCCCCGTCGGCGGGGACCCGGCGGAAGCCCGGGTCGGCCGCGGGCGCCTGTTGGTCGTGGGGGCCGGTGGGCTCGGGTCGGCGGCGCTACGGGTGTTGGTCCGGAGCGGGGTCGGAAGCGTGACCTTGGTCGACGACGATCGGGTCGAAGAGGCCAACCTGCACCGACAGACCCTCTACGGGTCCCGGGATCTCGGCCAGGTCAAGGTCGAGGCCGCCGCGCGTCGCCTCGCCGAGCTCGCCCGCTCCGCCGGCACGGAGATCCGGGTGACCCCCCGGGTGGAGCGGCTGCTTCCCGGAAGCGCCCGGGACCTGATCCGGGGCCATGATGTCGTCCTCGAAGGCGGGGACAACTTCGCCACCAAGTTCCTCGCCGCCGATGCGGCCTTTCTCGAAGGGGTGCCCCTGGTCTCCGCCGGGGCGGTCCGCTGGGACGGTTGGGCCCTGGCCTCGGTTCCCGGACGGAGCGCCTGCCTGCGATGCGTCTTCGAGGCCGTGCCCCCGGGGCCGGCGGACAGCTGCGCCGTCGCCGGGATCCTCGGTCCCGTCGTGGGGGTGCTCGGGGCCGTCCAGGCGGGGCTGGCGCTCCGCCTGCTTCTCCGGGACGCGACGGCCGGCGGGGTGCTGGTGAGCTACCGGGCCCTCGACGGCGCGCTGCGGGCCCGGGGGGTGCGGCGGCGTCCGGATTGCTCCCTCTGCGGGCCGGAGCCGCGCATCGACGATCTGCGGCCCGAGCACTACGTGCCTCGGACCGGATAAAGGAGTGAGACAAACGCCATGGCCGTGACCGTTCGCATTCCCACCGCCCTCCGGACCCTGACCGGGGGAGCCGACGAGATCTCCGGCGACGCCCCAAACGTGGGCGCCCTCCTCGACCAGCTCGAGGGCCAGCACCCGGGCCTCAAGGGCCGGGTCTGCGACGACAAGGGCTCCGTCCGCCGCTCGGTGAACATCTTCGTCAACGAGGACGACATCCGCTTCCTGGACGGGCTCGATACGAAGCTCTCGGAAAAGGACGTGGTCAGCATCATCCCGGCGATCGCCGGCGGCCGATGACCGACCGCACCACGCCGGGGACGGCGCCGCCCCCGGACGTCGACCTCCCCCCGGATGCGCGACGGCGCTACGCGCGGCAGCTGCTGCTGCCGGAGATCGGGGGCGCCGGCCAGCGGCGCCTCGGCGCCGCCGTCGCCGTGCCCCGCGCCGGGGCCGACCCCCGGGCGGCGGCCGTCGCGGCGGACTACCTGGCGCGGGCCGGCGTCGGTGCCGACCTGGCCTCTCCCCTTCAGGCCCGGGACGACGGCGGGCTCGTCGAGGTCGACGTCCCCAGCACCGAGACGGTGGCCGCCATCGCGGGGGAGGCCACCTGGCTTCGGGAGGCGGCAGCGGCCATCGCTGGCGCCTTCGCCGCC
>DAPKRP010000820.1:0-2643 GCA_031800515.1 Polyangiaceae bacterium LLY-WYZ-14_1
CCTCCTGGGCCAGATCCTCGACCGGGCCGTAGGTCCGGCACCGCCGCACCCGCCTGCGGGCGAGGACGCGGGCTCCCGGGCCGTCGACTCGGTCCGGGCGTTTGCGGCGGAGGCCGCCCGGCGCGACGCCGTTCCCGCCGAGGATCCCGCCCGGACCGCCCGGGAGGAGGACGCCCGGAGTCGGGCGGCGAGGGCGCTGCGTCGCTTCCTGAACAGGCCCGACGTCCGGGGGCTGGAGCGACGCTGGAGGAGCGTGGAGCTGGTGAGCCGCCGCCTGGACACCGGACCGGAGCTGCACCTCTACCTCGTCGACCTGTCCCGGGCCGCATTGGCGGCGGAGGTCCGGTCGGAGCAGGGCCTCGACGCCTCGGCCTTCGCGGCGTTGCTGCGCGAAGGGGCTCCCGACGGGCACCCCTGGAGCACCGTGGTGCTCCTCGACGGGACCTTCGGCCCCGGCGAGAACGACCAGACGGTCCTGGCGTGGGCCACCGCGCTGTGCGCCACCTTCGGCGCGACGCTCCTCGTCGACGGCCACCCCGCGCTGGCGGGCATTCCCTCCCTCGATGCGCTGGCGGATCCCGGCAGCTGGGACGGCGTCCCCGATGCCTGGAGCGCGCTGCGGAGGCAGCCCGAGGCGGGGGCCCTGTGCGTCTCCCTCCCCGGATTCCTCCTGCGCTATCCGTACGGGGCCCAGGGCGAGGAGATCGACACGATGCCCTTCGAGGAGATCGAGGGGGAGCCGGCGCCGGACGACGGGGTGTGGGCGGCGGGCTCGGTGGCGACGGCCATCGTCGTCGCCCGGGAGTCCCATCGCGACCCCCCGGACCGCCCAGCCGACACCCGCCTCACCGGGCTGCCCCTCTTCGCCTGGAGCGACGGCGTGCACTCGGGGCTGCTCTGCGGCGAGGTGGCGATGACCGACGGCGCGGCTCGACGCCTCGTCGAGGCGGGTCTGGTGCCGGTGGCGTGGGCCCGGGGCGAGGACAGCGTGCGCGTCCTGATGCCGCGCAGCGCGGCGGGATCGGCGCTCGTCTGATGCAGCGGGGAAACCGGGCCCACCGGACGGACGTAGTGCACGTGTGAGCATTCTGCGCTGGTCCCGGTCCCGATGGGCGCTCGTGGTGGCCCTCCTGGTGGACGCCTCGCTGGGCAGGGCGCCGATTCCCGGCCTTTCGTCGGGGCCCGCCCTCGCCGCGGCGGTGGCCGCCCAGGAGTCCGTCACCGCCCAGTGGCTCGCCATGGACGGGGTCGTGGGCACGGCGGTGGGGCGAGACGCCGCCGGCGACCACGTCGTGAAGGTCTACCTGACGGCCAGGGGCGCCGCGCAGCTGCCCGCCTCCGTCGCCGGGATCCCGGTGGAGTTCGAGATCACCGGACCGATCCGGGCGCTGAACGAGGTGGGCTTCGACGCCGCCCCCGTCGGCGCGGCCGTCGGCGCGGCCGAGGGAGACATCGACCGCCGGGGCACCTTCGCCCGCCCGGTGCCCATCGGGGTGAGCACCGGGCACTCGGGGGTGACCGCCGGTACGATCGGAGCCCGCGTCACCGACGGCAGCCGGGTCTTCGCCCTGAGCAACAACCACGTCTACGCCAACGCCAACGACGCCCGGCGGGGTGATCCGCTCCTGCAGCCCGGAGCTGCCGACGGCGGTCGGGCGCCCCGAGATGTGGTGGCCTCCCTGCACGACTTCGAGCCCATCGGGTTCTGCCGGGGGCGCCGCTGCCCGATGAACCGCATGGACGCCGCGATCGCCGCCACCACCACTGCCGATGTGGGCACCGCCACCCCGGAGGACGGTTACGGCTCGCCCCGGTCCCTCCCGGCGGAGGCCCGCCTGGGCATGAAGGTGGCGAAGTACGGACGGACGACGGGCTACACGCGCGGCACGGTCACCGGAGTGAACGCCATCATCGACGTCAGCTATCGAGGCGGCACCGCCCGCTTCGAAGATCAGATCCTGATCTCTGGCGCGGGTTTCAGCCAGGGTGGGGACTCGGGCTCGCTGATCGTCAGCGAGGGCGTCTGGGTCACCGATCGCCGCCCGGTCGGCCTTCTCTTCGCCGGCAGTCGCACCAGCACCATCGCCAATCCCATCGAGGTGGTGCTCGACCGCTTCGACGTCCGCATCGACGAGGGCGGCTGATGCCGGGCGACGACATCAAGGCGGCGCAACGCAAGCTGTCGGAGCGGGTCCTGGGCCGACCCGGTGTCGTCGGCACCGCCATCGGGATGAGCCGCGGCGAGCCCTGCCTCAAGGTTCTGATCGCCGACGAGCGGGGCCGCCGGGGTCTGCCTCGCGAGATCGACGGGTACCCGGTCGTCGCGGAGCACACGGGCCGCATCCGCGGCCGTTGATCGGCCGGCGCCGGCCGCCCGTGCACCCGGGCCGCTCGCTGCGGACCGGGGAATCCAGGCCGGGGGCGCAGGCCCTCGCGGGACGGGCCGGGACGCTGGCGGTCCTCGTCGCCTGGCTTCTCCTCGCGTCCTCCTCGGCGACTCCCCTCGTCGCCCAGGAGGGGGACTTCGGGCTGCGCGTGGGGGTGGGACCCGTCCTCACCGCCGGTCTTCCCGGCATGGCACCGGGACTGACCGGGCGCCTCGGCGGGCGGGTGCACGGCCACCAGGTGGCGGTGCGCGTGGGG
>DAPKRP010000821.1:0-5000 GCA_031800515.1 Polyangiaceae bacterium LLY-WYZ-14_1
CGGTGTGCTCGCGATGGGCGCCCTCGCCCTCGCCGCCGCCCTCGCCCTGGGTGGTGCCCACGGCCTCGACCGCGTCCCCCTAGGCGGCGGGGTCGCTTGGGTGTTGTTGGTCGCCGTCGTGACCGCGGGGGCGGTCCATCGCCACGCACGCCGGGAGGAGGACGACATCGCCCGCCTCGCCGCCCGGATCGAGGCGGCGGACACGCCGGAGGACGCCCTCCCCGCCGCCCGGGAAGGGGCCGGCACGGCCCTCGGACGACGGCTCGGGGCGGCGGTCGTCACCTTCGCCCAGCGCTACGGCGACACGGGGCATCAAGAGGAGGCCACCCGCCGGTCCCTCGAGGAGCTGCTCGCCAGCAAGACCCGGTTCATGGCGTCGATGAGCCACGACCTCCGGAGCCCCCTGAACTCGATCCTCGGCTTCTCCGAGCTTCTTCTGAGCGGCGCCGACGGGCCCCTCGAGCCGGGCCAGCAGGAAAGCTTGCGCGCGGTCCAGCGGAGCGGTCGGGACCTGCTGGAGCTCCTGAACGACGTGCTCGACGCCGCCCGCCTCGACGCGGGCCGCATGCCCTTGCGGCGGGCCTGGACGCCCTCCGTCGAGATCCTGACCGAAGCCCTCGGCAAGGGCCGGGAGCTCGCCAACGAGCGTTCCATCGAGGTGGTCGCCCAGCTGCAACCGGGGCTACCGCCGGTCTTCGTCGACCGGGACCGGGTCGTCCAGGCGGTGGTCTGCCTGTTCCGACACCTGGCCCGGGCGATGGATGGCGGGGTGCTGCAGCTGTTCGCCCGGGTCGACGACGACGGCCGGGGTGGCCAGGAGCTTCGGGTCGACCTCGTCGACCAGGGGGGCGAGCTTCGGGAGCTCGATCGGGAGCGCATCTTCCAGGCCTTCCGAGAGGTCAAGGGCACCGGGGGGCGCCGCATCGGTGGTCTCGGGGTGAGCCTGAGCCTCGCCCGGTCCCTCGCCCGCGCGCACGGAGGGGACGTCTGGCTCGAGACGGATCCGGTACGGGGGACGGCGTTTCGCGTCGGTCTGCCGTTGGTGGGCTCCCCCACGGATCCGGGGGACCCGCCCCGGGTGGGCGGCTGATCCCCGTCCCCGGGGGCCGGCGCCCCTAGGGCCCGCATGCTAGCTCTCAGGGTGAGCCAGGCCTCGGCTCGGGTGTCGGACGCCGGTGACCTTGCCGGGCGCATGGCCCGCAACGTCGGTCGCGCCCTGGAAGGGAAGGAATCGATCGTCGAGCTGGCGGTGACCGCCCTCCTCGCCGGAGGCCACCTGCTCGTGGAAGACGTGCCCGGGGTGGGCAAGACGACCCTGGCTCGGGCCCTCGCCCGCTCCGTCGGCGTCTCCTTCCGCCGGCTCCAGTTCACCTCGGACCTCATGCCGGCGGACGTGGTCGGCGGGTCCGTCTACGACCGATCGACGGGGCACTTTTCCTTCCGGCCCGGCCCCCTCTTCACCCACGTCCTCCTCGCCGACGAGATCAACCGGACCACCCCGAAGACCCAGAGCGCCCTCCTCGAGGCGATGGCGGAACGCCAGGTCTCCGTCGACGGCACGACCCACCGGATCGACGCCCCCTTCTTCGTCGTCGCCACGCAGAACCCGGAAGAGTTCCAGGGCACCTACCCGCTGCCGGAGTCCCAGCTCGACCGCTTCCTGGTGCGCACCGGGCTCGGCTATCCACCGCCGGAGGTCGAGCGGCGGCTGCTCCGGGGGCGGCGGGGGAACGACCCCGCGGAGGCCCTCGAGCCCGTCGCGACCCAGGACGAGGTGCTCGCCGCCCAGCGGGCGGTCCAGGAGGTCGCGGTCGCCGACCCGGTGCTCGACTACCTCCACGACCTGGTCCTCGAAACACGCCGGTCCCCCCACCTGGCCCTCGGCGCCTCGACCCGAGCCGCCCTCGCCCTGGAAGGCGCGGTGCGCGCCCGCGCCCTCGTCTCCGGCCGGGACCACGCGCTTCCCGACGACGTGCAGGCGCTCGCCGTCCCCGTCCTGGCCCACCGGGTGCGGCTCCCCGGCCACGAGGGGCGCACCCCCCCTCGATCGGAAGCGGAACGAGCGCTCCGCGAGGTGGTCTCCGCCATCCCGGTTCCCGTATGAGCACCCCTCCGGCCAGGGCTTCTCGGAGGACGCGGCCTGCCGCGGCCTTCCGCTTCGGGGGTCGGCGCTCCGGGGGAGGACGAGGGGACCGGCCCCCCCCCTTTCAGGTGCGTTTCACCCGGGAGGGCAAGGCGTTTCTTCTCTTCACCGTGGGCGTGGGCTTGGCCGCCGTGAACACGGGCAACAACCTGCTCTATCTGATGCTCTCGCTGATGCTCAGTCTGCTCGTGCTGAACGGCATGCTGAGCGAGTGGGTGATGCGGGGTCTGGCCGTCGAGCGGAGCCTGCCGGTCCGGCTCTTCGCGTCGACACCAGCGCTGATCGAGCTGACCCTCCGGAATCGAAAGCGGCGCCTGTCGAGCTACTCCCTGGAGGTCGAGGATGTCGCCGTCGGGGCGGCGGCGGAGCGCCGCTGTTATTTTCTGAAGGTCCCCCCGTCGGGCGCTCAGACCGCCCGCTATGCCCGGTCTCCGGAGCGGCGGGGTCCCCTGACCTTCCAGGGGTTTCGGGTCCGCACCCGCTACCCCTTCGGCTTGCTCGAGCGCATCCGCTTCTTCCCCGGGGAGGCCGAGGTGCTCGTCTACCCCCGCCTCGGGCGGGATGGCCGCCAGGGCGCCGTCGAACATCAGCGGGGGCGTCACGGGTCCCCCGGCGCCCCGGTCGGCGCCGGCCCGGAGATCGCCGGGCTGAGGGAATATCGGGACGGCGACGAGGCGCGTTCCATCCACTGGCGACGTACGGCAGCCCTCGGGCGCCTCGTGGTTCGGGAGCGCCACGCGGAGAGCGAGGCCCATCTCGCCCTCCGCCTCGACGCTCGGCGCCCGGCGGCTGCCGGGGAGGCGTGGGAACGACGCTTCGAAGAGGCGGTGGCCCAGGCCGCTGGGCTCGTCGACCGCAGCCTCCGTCGAGGCCGCTCCGCCGAGGTCCTCGTCGAGGGGGTCGGTCCATCGCCGAAGCTCCCCCCGGGCGCGCCGCCGGACCCCATCCTCCGTTTCCTCGCCTTGTTGGCGCCGGTGGACGCCCACGGGAACGCCGCCGCCGCCGCCGACGACGACGACCTCGGGGCGTCCCCCGGCGCCGCCGCCTCCCCCCGGGCCGGGGGCGATGCCGGCCCCCTGCCGGCCTCGGCGGGGCAGGCCGCCGAATGAGCTTCCTGGGGCTCCACAAGCTGGTGACCTACGGGGTCGCCGGGCTCGGGCTCTTCGCACTGACCCTGGGCTTCGAGATCGGTCCCCTCCGGAGCGCCTGGTTCGTGCTCGGCTACCTCGCCAGCGTGTTCGCCGACGGCCGGATCATCCATCACCCCCGCTGGAGCCGCACCTGGACCCAGCTGGTCGTCGGGGCCTTCCTCGTCCAGGTGGGTCGCGGCCTCGCCGGCGACCCGCCTCTCGAGCTCGCCGTCGAGTATGCCGCCTTTCTCCAGATCTCCCGCCTCTTCAACCGCCGGGACGGCAAGGACCACCAGCAGATCGCGGTCCTCGCGTTTCTCCACCTGGTGGCCGCGACGGTGCTCACCACCGACCTGAGCTACGCCTTCGCCTTCCTCGGCTTCGTGGTGGTCATTCCCTGGATGCTCGCCCTCTCCCACCTGCGCCGGGAGATCGAGGAGCACTATCCGACCCCTGGGCAGCGGCCTGGGGCCGCCGGGGAGGCGCCGGAGGCCGGCGACCTCGCTCGGGTGCTGGCCTCGAAGCGGCTCATCGGCGCCCCCTTCCTGCTCGGCACGGCGCTCCTGGTCGTCCCCCTGGTCCTGTCGACGGCGGTCCTCTTCCTGGCCTTTCCCCGGGTGGGGCTCGGGGTGTTCTCCTTCGGTCAGCACACCGGCCAATCGGTGGTCGGCTTCGGTAAAGACGTCCGCCTCGGGGGATTCGGGGTGCTTCGGGACGACCCGACGGTGGTGCTCCGGGTCACCCTGCCCAAGGAACGGCGTCCCCTCCCGGCGCATCTGCAACCTCCCCTTCGCCTCCGGGGCACCAGCTTCGACCGCTACGACGGGGAGCGCTGGAGCCGGTCCCAGGATGACGCCAGCGAGGCGGTCCGGGGGAGCAGCGCCGCCTACTTCGCCATCGAGCGGACCGCTCTGCCCGGGGACCTCGACGTCGAGATCGGCCTCGAGCATCTGGAGGAACCGGTGGTCTTTCTGCCCCCCGGGACCGTGGGCCTCGTGGTTCCCCCCCGGCAGCGGCGGGGTCAGCCCATCCCCCGGCGACTCGATCGGGGGCCCGGGCTGGATCTTCGCTACCGGGACGCGGACGACGTCGGGCTTCGTTACCAGGCCACGGTCAGCCCGGAGGCCGGGCCCGTCGGGGGCCGGAAGGACGCCCTCGACCCGGAGGAACGCGGCCGCTACCTCCAGCTCCCCCCCGGGCCGGCCCAGCCCGGGGGTCCCATCGCTCGGCTGGCGGACCGGCTGGCGGAGGGGGCCGCCGATGATGGGGAGGTCATCCGGCGCTTCCGGCGGTATCTGCGCCGGGACGGCGGCCTGCGCTACAGCCTCGAGCTTCCCCGGGTGCCGGACGACGCCGACCCCCTGGCCCACTTTCTCTTCACCGCCCGCTCCGGCCACTGCGAGTATTTCTCGACGGCGCTGGCGGTGATGCTGCGCACCCAGGGGATCCCCTCTCGCAACGTCACGGGCTTCCTCGGCGGGGAGCTCAACCGCTTCGGTGGCTACTTCGCCATCCGCCAGGGTGACGCCCACAGCTGGGTCGAGGCCTTCGTCGAAGGCCGGGGGTGGCTCACCGTGGACCCGACCCCGGCCACGGCCCGGGCCGGGGCGGGGCGGCAGCCTTCCTTGTTCGACGGGGCCCGGGCCTTCCTCGACGCGCTTCGGGCCCGCTGGGTCGGCTACGTCGTGACCTACGACTTCCAGAGCCAGCTCGACGCCCTGACCCGG
>DAPKRP010000822.1:0-3227 GCA_031800515.1 Polyangiaceae bacterium LLY-WYZ-14_1
TGACCTCGACCTGCCCCTGCCCGAGCCCCGGGGGGACCTCCCCGGACCGGATCGCCCCGCGACGGCCGTCCCCCCGGCCGGCGACCCCGCCAGGGCTGGGTCGGCCTCCGGCGGCGAGGCCTTCGGCGACCTCGACCTGTCCCCCCCGAGCCCCGCCGGGGCCGCGGGGCCGACCGGCGCCGACGGGCCGCCGGCGGATTCCCTCGACCTGCCCGAGTTCGACATGGCGCTGCCGGGCCCGGACCGCCCGGTCTCCAGCATGCCGCCGAAGCGCCCCTCCGCGCCGGCGGGGGGAGGCGCCGGCGCCCCGAAGGCCGGTGCCGGCGGCATGGACTTCGGCGCGATCGACCTCGGCGGCGAGGTCGGCGACGAGATGGAGTTCGCCGACCTACCGGAAGAGGGCGAGCTCGACCTCGGAGGGCCCCCTGGGATGCCGTCCCTCGCTTCCGTTGGGCCCCGCCCGGGGACGGGGACCCGCCGGGTCGCCGCCGCCCCCGCAGACCAGAGCGCTGGGGGGGTGCGGGTGCCCCGCATCGTCTGGGCCTTGACCGCCCTGGTCGGGCTCGCCTGCGTGGTGGGCGTCGGGCTCGGCTGGACCCCCTACGGCTATTTCGGCCGTTACTTTCTCGAGCGGTTTCTCCCCGCCGCGGGGAACGTCGCCGTCGCCGAGGGCGCGATCTCCCGGGCGGAAGCCCTGGCCAAGACCGACACCTACGAAGATGTCCGCCAGGCCCTGGCGCTGCTCGCCAAGGAGCGCCGGGAATACGGCCTGAACCGGCGGCTCCTCGCCCGCAGCCTCCTGCACGAGCACCTCTATCGGGCGCGGTTCGGTCAGGACGCCGCCAGCCAGAGCCGGGCGGCGGCGATCGCCGCGCGCCTCGAGGAGCGGGGCGGCCAGGCCTTCGGCTACGACCTCGCCCGGGCCGCCGGCGCCCTGGTCGACGGACGTTATGGCGAGGCCGGGGGGCTCCTCGATCGGGCGGCCCGGGCCGCGCCGAGGGACCCGTACGTGCCCCTGGTCCAAGGGGAGCTCGCCCTCGCCACCGGCGACCCGGAAGCCGCCCGGGAGGCCTTCAAGACGGCCCTCGAGCTCGGGGGCGAGGCCCGGGCGGGCTGGGGGGTCGCCCGGGCGCTGTTGGCCCTGGACGACGGAGGCGCCATCGCCGCCGGGAAGGCGACCCTCGCGGCGAGCCCCCGGCACGTCGCCGCTCGAACCGCCCTCGCCCGGGATGCCCTCGACGGCGGCCGCCTCGACGAGGCCCTGCGCCTCGCTCGGGAGGCGGCGGGTCGCACCCCGGTCGAGGGGGAGCGTCTGGTCCCCTCGCCCCGGGAGCGCCCGGAGGCTCTGGCCGTCCTGGGCCGGGTGCAGGAAGCGCGGGGGAATCGGGTCGCCGCCCTCCGCGCCTTCGAGGAATCCTTGGAAGGGGACCCCTACGCGGTGGAAGCTCTCCTCGGGGCGGGTCGGGTGCTTCTCCGGGACGGTCGGGAACGGGACGCCCTCGCGCGCTTCCAGGCCGTGCTGGACCGACGGGACCAGACGAGCGAGGCGGCCGGCATCGACGGTCGGCCGGCGTTGGTGGAAGCCCAGTTCGGCGCTGCGGACGCCATGATCCGGGCCGGCATGCGGAACGAGGCCAAGACGGCCCTGACCCCCCTTCTCGCCGCCCGGCCCGACGATCCCCTGGTCCACCTCTGGATGGGCCGGGCTCATCAGGCGCTCGAAGATTGGTCCGATGCGGAGCGGGAGCTGCGGGAGGCGGTCCGCCTCGACCCGGACGCCTACGCCCCCCTGCTGGCGCTGGCGCGGCTCTTCTTCGCCCAGGAGCGGGAAGACCAGGCGGAGCGGCTCCTCGACCAGGCCCGCCAGAACTCGCCCGAGGACGCCTCCCTGCACCGGGCCATCGGCGACCTGCTCCTCGACCGCAAAGAGGTCGAGCGGGCCGCCGGGGCCTACGCGAAGGCCCTCGAGCTCGACCCGGACGACGTGGCGGCGCGCTTCGGTCGCGGGGTCGCCCTCCGGCGTGCCGGGCGCTACGGCGATGCCGCCCGCGCTTTCGACCAGGTCGCCGCCCGGGACCCGGGATGGCCGGGTCTGGCCATCGAGCGCGGTCGTCTCTTCGAAGCCCAGGGCCAGGCGGAGGACGCGGTGCAAGCCTACCGCAAGGCCCTCGCCGATCGTCCCGGCGACCCGGACCTCCTGCTGCGCCTCGGCGCCGCCCAGACGATCGCCGGGGAGCTCGACGCCGCTGCGGAGACCCTGCAGCGGGTGCTCGTCGAGCGGCCCCGCTCCGCCGAAGCCGAACACTTCCTCGGACGGGTCGCCTTCGGTCAGGACGACCTGCCCACCGCCCTCACCCACTTCGAGCGGGCGCTCCAGTTCGACCGGAACCCCGCCGAGTTCCACCTCCACTTCGCCTGGGCGGCCCTCGAGGCCAATCGCCTCGGGGAGGCCTTCGCGGCCATCGACGAGGCGATCGAGCGGGACGACACCCTGCCCCTCGCCTACTGGGTGCGGGGGCGCATCAACCTGAAGGGCGGCGCCGCCGCCGACGCCCGGCGGGACTTCGAACGGGCCCTCGAGATGGACCCCGACCATCACGAGGTCTACACGGACCTGGGCGACGCCTTCGACCAGCTGCGCCGGCTGCCGGAGGCCATCCGCGCCTACGAGCGGGCGTTGACCGGGGACCGAAGCCAGCCGCGCTGGTGGTACCGCCTGGGTCGGTTGAACCTCGATGCGGGCCGCCGGCGGGAGGCCGAGCTCGCCCTCGAGAAGGCGACCCGCCTGGGCGAGCCCCTCGAGCCGACCCCGCCCTGGCTCGCCGACGCCTACCGTCTCTACGGCGACACCCTGCGGCTCGGGGGCTCCCGCCTGGCCGCCGTCGAGCAGTACCAGCGGTATCTCGCGATGGCGCCCGCCTCCGCCTTCGACCGGGCCGAGGTCCAAGACTGGGTCGATGCGGCCCGGGCGCAGGCGGGGGACGGCGACGGCTCGGGCCTCCCGGGCCTACGGTAGCGGCTGACCCTCTAGGCGCTCGGTCAACGCCTCCAGCAGCGCCGCGGTCCCGGCGGCCACCTCCCCCGCTACCCGCTGCACGTCCCGGTGGTCCAGCACCGCCCCGGGCCGCCCCGCCGCCGCGTTGGTGATGGTGCTGAGGCCGAGCACGTCGACCCCCTGATGCCGAAGGGCGATCGCCTCGAGCACGGTGCTCATGCCGACGGCATCC
>DAPKRP010000823.1:0-4515 GCA_031800515.1 Polyangiaceae bacterium LLY-WYZ-14_1
CTTCTGGGGGGCGGGCTTTTCGGCGGATGTGCCGCCGACGTCGAGGGCGGGGAGGCGGCGCAGGCCCATCGCCTCGCCGTGGGCGCCTCGACCTTCGGCGCCATCGACCAGGACCTGCGGGATGACCTGCAGAACGGGGCCATCCATCTGCCGCAAAACGGCACCTATGAGCTCGCCGGGGTCGAGCACACCGTCGGGGGGCCGGTCTGCCTGATCCCGCCGTGCTTGGTGAAGGATCCGGACCCGGCAGTGCTCCAGCAGATGCCCGCCGACGTCTTCGAGGCGATCCGGGACTACAGCTACGATCCTTCGGATGGCTCCCTGACCGACCCCCAGTCCGGGAACGTCTACCTGGTGAGCTACGGCAACGGCGGCACCCACTGCCGGATCATCCCCTGCCTGGGCCTCGAGCTGCAGTGAGCCCCCGGGCCCGCGGCGTCGGGCACCTGCGGGAGCCCGGCTGATTGGGAGGGCCTCGTCGCCCCCGGGATCGCCCCCCGGGGCCGCCGTGCGATACTCGCCCATGTGAAGGTCGAGATCGTCGGCGGCGGCCCGGGTGGGCTTTATTTTTCGATCCTGCTGAAGAAGCAGCTTCCCGACGCGGCGGTCCGAGTCTGGGAGCGCAACGCTCCCGACGACACCTTCGGCTGGGGCGTCGTCTTCTCGAACGAGACCCTCGGCAACATCGAAGCGGCGGATCCGGAGACCTACGACGCGATCACCCGGCGCTTCGCCCACTGGGACGACATCGACGTCTTCTTTCGGGGGCGACGGGTGCGCTCCGGCGGACACGGGTTCTGCGGCCTGGCCCGAAGGCGGATGCTCGAGCTGCTTCAATCCCGCGCCCGGGGCCTTGGCGTCGACCTCCGCTTTCAGACGGAGCTCGACGACGAACGCATCGCCGCCCTGCGCCAGGAGGCGGACCTGCTGGTCGCCGCCGACGGGGTGAACTCGGCGGCTCGACGGCTCTGGGCCGGGTCCTTCCAGCCGAGCCTCGACGTGCGACCGAACCGCTACGTCTGGCTCGGCACCCACCAGACCTTCGACGCCTTCACCTTCGCCTTCCGGGAGAACGAAGCGGGGCGCTTCTGGATCCACGCCTACCAGTTCGACCCGGAGACCAGCACCTTCATCGTCGAGACCGACGAAGCCTCCTTCGAGCGCTCCGGCCTCGCCGAGGACGACGAAGACGCCACCCGTCGTTATTGCCAGGAGCTCTTCCGGGACGAGCTTGGAGGCCACGAGCTCCTGACCAACCGGTCCCGTTGGATCCGCTTCGTGACCGTCCGGAACGCCTCCTGGCGCCACGACAACGTCGTCCTGCTCGGGGATGCCGCGCACACCGCTCACTTCTCCATCGGCTCCGGGACGAAGCTCGCGATGGAGGATGCGATCGCCCTGGCCCGGGCCTTCGAGGTCGCCGGGGCGGGCGACGTGCCCGGGGCCCTCGCCCACTACGAGGCCGCTCGGCGGCCGGTGGTGGAAAGCACCCAGCGGGCCGCCCAGAGCAGCCTCGAATGGTTCGAGCGGATGCACCTCCACTGGGACGAGCCCCCGGAGCGCTTCGCCTTCAGCCTGCTCACCCGGAGCATGCGGGTCACCCACGGCAACCTCCGGGTACGGGACCCGGACTACGTGGACGGGCTCGACCGCTGGCACGCGCAGTCCACGGGCTCGACTTCCCCGACGACAGGGGACGTGTCCGCGCCTCCGGTGCCCCCGATGTTCACCCCCCTCCGGCTGGCCGAGCTCACCCTCGCCAACCGGGTGGTCGTCTCGCCGATGTGCATGTACAGCGCCGAGGACGGGCTGCCGAACGATTGGCACCTGGTGCACCTCGGGTCCCGGGCGGTCGGGGGTGCCGGCCTCGTGATGACGGAGATGACGGACGTCTCCCGGGACGGTCGGATCAGCCCCGGATGCACCGGCCTCTGGAACGATGCCCAGGCGGTGGCCTGGTCCCGCATCGTCGACTTCGTCCACGCCCACGGTCCGGCGAAGATCGGCGTCCAGCTCGGCCATGCCGGGCGGAAGGGGTCGACCCAGCGACTCTGGGAGCAGCCGGACCACCCTCTCCCCGACGGGAACTGGCCCGTGCTAGGCCCGTCTCCGATCCCCTGGAGCGAGGTCTGCCAGACCCCCCGGGAGATGACCCGACACGACATGGTCGCGGTGCGGGACGACTTCGTCGCCGCGAGCCGGCGGGCCGTCACCGCAGGGTTCGACCTCCTGGAGATCCACTTCGCCCATGGGTACCTGCTGTCGAGCTTTCTGACCCCGGTCAGCAATCAGCGGGGGGATGCCTATGGGGGGTCCTTGGAGAACCGAGCCCGCTTTCCCCTCGAGGTGCTGGACGCCTGCCGGGAGGTCTGGCCGCGGGACCGTCCCCTCTCGGTACGGATCTCGGCCACGGACTGGGTCCCCGGAGGCTTCGACCCGGACCAGGCGGTGGCGCTCTCCGGGATGCTCCGGGAGCACGGGGTCGACCTGGTCGACGTCTCCGCCGGGCAGACGACGCCGGCAGCCCGCCCGGTCTACGGCCGCGCCTTCCAGACCCCCTTCGCCGAACGGATCCGCCACGAGGCGGGCATTCCCACCATCGCCGTCGGCAACATCAGCACCTACGACGACGTGAACACCATCGTGCTGGCGGGTCGCGCGGACCTGGTCGCCCTGGCCCGGGCCCACCTGGCGGACCCCTATTGGACGTTGCACGCGGCCCGGGAGCAGGGGTACCAGGGGGTGCCCTGGCCGCCCCAGTACCGGTCGGCCTCGACCCTACGCCGCCTCGTCGTCTGACGCCGTCGCCGTTCCCGAGGAGCTCCCGCGCGGCACCCCGCGGCTTCGGCCCGGGTGGCCTCGCCGAAAGGACCCGTCCCCGCATGACCCACGCCGACCGCCTCGACCCGAAGCTCGACGAGCTGGCCGTTCGCACCATCCGCGGCCTGGCCATGGACGCCGTCGAAGCCGCCCAGAGCGGGCATCCTGGGACGCCCATGGCGCTCGCGCCGTTGGGGTGGACGATCTTTTCCCGGCTGCGCCGGCACGACCCCGCCGTGCCGGACTGGGCGGGCCGAGACCGCTTCGTCTTGTCCTGCGGCCACGCGTCGATGCTGCAGTACGCGCTGCTCCACCTGAGCGGCTACGACCTCCCCCTCGACGAGCTCCGGGCCTTCCGCCAGTGGGATAGCCGGACCCCGGGGCATCCAGAGGTGTTCCACACGGTCGGCGTCGAGACGACGACGGGTCCCCTGGGGCAGGGCTTCGGCAACGCGGTGGGCATGGCGATGGCCGCCCGTCACCTGGCCCGCCGCTTCGACCGCCCGGGTCACGCCCTGTTCGATCACCGGGTCTGGACGATCGCCTCCGACGGGGACCTGATGGAAGGGGTCAGCGCGGAGGCGGCGTCCCTCGCCGGGCACCTGCGCCTCGGGAACTTGATCGTCTTCTTCGACGACAACGGGATCACCATCGACGGCCGGACGTCCCTCGCGATCAGCGAAGACACCCCGGCGCGCTTCCGTGCCTATGGATGGCAGGTGCTGACCGTCGACGATCCGAACGACCTCGACGCCCTGGAAGCCGCGGGGCAGGAGGCGGCGGCCGAGGTCGGCCGGCCATCCCTCGTCGTCGTCCGATCCATCATCGGGTGGCCGGCGCCGAAGAAGCAGAACACGGCGGCGGCCCATGGCGCGCCCCTCGGGGCCGACGAGGTGGCCGCTACGAAGGAGATCCTGGGCATCCCGGCGGCGCCGACCTTCCTGGTCCCGGAGGAGCTCGGGTCCGCCCGGGATGCTCTCCGGGCCCGGGGAGAGCAGGAGCGTCGCCGTTGGGAAGAAAGCCGGGCCGCCCACCGCCGCGCCCACCCGGGGGATGCCGATGCCGTCGACCGGGCGCTTAGGGGGGAGCTCGACCCGGGATGGGACGCAGAGCTGCCGAGCTTCCCGCCGGATGGCAAGGGGCTCGCCACCCGGAAGGCGAGCGGCAAGGTGCTCGACGTGCTCGGCCGGACGGTGCCCGAGCTGGTCGGTGGCTCCGCGGACCTGGCCGGCTCGAACAACACCAAGCTTCCGGAGGGGGTCGGCTTCGAGGAGCACGACGCCGACGGGGTTCCCCGCACCGTCCACTGGGGTATCCGGGAGCACGCGATGGGGGCGGCGCTGAACGGCATGGCCCTCCACGGCGGCGTCCGACCCTTCGGCGCGACGTTCCTGATCTTCAGCGACTACATGCGGCCGGCGATCCGCCTGGCCGCCTTGATGGGGGTGCCGACCCGCTACGTCTTCACCCACGACTCCATCGGGCTCGGGGAGGACGGCCCAACCCATCAACCCGTCGAGCAGCTCGCCGCGCTCCGCGCGATCCCCGGGCTCACCGTGATCCGTCCGGCGGACGCCAACGAAGTGGTCGAGGCCTGGCGGGTGGCCGTCCCCCGTCCCGGGCCGGTCGCCCTCGTGCTGACCCGCCAGGGGCTCCCGGTCTTCGATCGCCAGGAGGTGGCCCCCGCGTCGGGCC
>DAPKRP010000824.1:0-5614 GCA_031800515.1 Polyangiaceae bacterium LLY-WYZ-14_1
GGGGCTCGACGGTCACCGCGAAGAGGGTGGGGTCTACGACCGGCAGCTTGGCGTTGATGGGCACGATCACCTCGCCACCCTCCGGCACGTCGAACACGCCGCCGTCCACCGGGTGCTGTTCATCCCGTTCGGCGTCGAAGATCCAGAGCTGATACTGCTCGATGCGGGGGTCGTTCCGAGCGAGGCCCCGGAAGCGCAGGAAGCCCTCCTGGGCGTCAGGGCTCCAGACGACGTATCCGCTCACCCCCGCGCCGGCCTCGTCGGGGCCCGGGGCGAAGGGAAGGGTGAGGGTATCCGGGTGCTCCGCCAGGAGGGCGGCCCGCGCCTCCGCCGGCGTCGGGGGAGGCGCTGGGGCCGGGGGTTCCACGGGGACTTCCACCGGTACCTCCCGCGTCTCGACCACCGTCTCCGGTGGCCGACTGGCGAGCACCACGGCGACGACGACCGCCGCGGCCGCCGCGACCCAGGGGACGGCCCGGGGCAGCCAGGCGAGGGAGCCGCCCCCGGTGGGGACCCCCGGGGTGCCCTCCCCGGACGGCCATCCATCCGCCCGATCGTCCCCGGCGGCCTGGGGGTCGAGGCCATCGGACGGCTGACCTGTCGGCTCCGACGACCCAACCGCCGGCGAGTCCGGGGGTGACCCCGTCCCGTCCTGATGGGTCAGCGCGAAGTAGAAGTCCGCATCGGTCTCCACCCGGGAGCGCAGCGCTGGCGGGAGCGGCGGGTGGCCCGCTTCCCCGAGCTCCGCCAGGACCAGCTCGGCGGCGATGCGGTCGAGCTCGTCGGGATCGACGTCCGGAAGCTCGGCGAGCAGATGGTCGAGCTCCGCCGCCTCGAGCGCCGAGAGGGGCTCCAGGGTGCGGGTGGCGAGGAGCTCGTAGGCTCGCTCGCGCCGTGCCGTATCGTCCGGGGCGGTCACGAGGAAAGACCTCCCGTGGTGGCCGCTTGGTCGCCGGGGGTCGCCTCCCGGCGTAGGGCGGAGCGCAGCTGGAGCAAGCCTCGCCGTACGTGAGACTTGACCGTACCGAGGGGCAGTTCCGTGGTCTCGGCGATCTCCGCGTGGCTCATCCCCTGGGCGGAGAGCGTCACCACGCGACGCTGGTCCGGGCTCAGGTGGTCCAGGAGGTGGGCGGCCCGGCGGCCGTCGACCGCCGCATCGAGGTCCGGGGCGCGGCCGGCCCCACCGTCGGAGGACTGGCCGTTCCAGGTCTCGGGTACAGGAGCCCGGGCCCGCCGGCGATAGCGGTCGATGAGGCGGCGTCGGGCGATGGTGGCGACGAAGGTCGCCTCCGTCGCCACGGCGGGGTCGAAGCGGGGGGACGACCGCCACAGGTCGACGAAGATCTCCTGCACCGCGTCTTCGACGTCGGCGGCGTTACGGCAATGACGCCGAGCGAGGGCCCAGACGAGCCCGCCGAAACGATCGATGCACCGGCGCACCGCCATGGGGTCGCCCCGGGCGACCTCGGCCAGGACGGAGGGCTCGGCGTCATCCATCGGCCCGTCGACTAGGTCCGCGCTCACCGCCGGGACAGTAGCAGGCCCCTCGGGCAACCGGCGTCCGGCCGGGTTCTGGCCGCTTCTGGAAAAAGATCGCCTCCCCTGCATCCAGCTCGGGCCTAGGCGCGAAGGGAAGGACGAGCCGCGGCCCCGGCCGGCTCATGCGGCCGCCGTCGCGGCCCGTCCGTCCCACGAAGCTCGAAGGAGTCGTTCTCCCATGCCGTCTTCCCCCCCCTCGTCGTCCCCGCCGTCGTCCGGCTCCGCCGCTTCCCAACGCTCCAACCTCGACCGCTATCTCGGGGACCTGGGCCGGACGAGCCGCCTCGACGCCGACCAGGAGCAGCGGCTGGCCCGGGCCTACCGGGAAGGAGACGCCCGGGCGGGGGCTCGGCTCGTCGAGGCGAACCTTCCCTTCGTCGTCCACGTCGCCCGCCGCTACCGGCGCTGGGGGATCCCCCTCGACGACCTGGTCCAGCAGGGGAATCTCGGGCTGCTCGAAGCCGCCCGCCGGTTCGACGCGGACAAGGGATGCCGACTGGTCACCTACGCCGCCTATTGGATCCGGGCCGAGATCCGGGACTACGTCGTCCAGAATTATCGGATCGTCCGACTCGGCACGACGCGCACGGAACGCCGGGCGATCCGACTCCACCGGCAGGAGGCGGTCGCCTCGCCGGAAGACCTCGCCGACAAGAGCGGCATGCCGCTGCGGCGGGCGTCGAAGTTGCTCCCGCTCCTCGAAGGTCGGGACCGCCCCCTCGATGCGCCCCAGCAGCACGGCGACGGCGGCGGGGTGCCGCTCCTGGAACGGCTCGAAGCGGACGGGGCGGTCAGCCCGGAGGACGCCCTCGCGGAAGCCCAATACCGGCGCCGCGCCCTCGAGGTGGTAGCCCGCGCCTTCGAGGCGCTCCCCGGTCGGGAACGCTTCATCCTCGAAGCGCGCTTTCTGAAGGTCGACGACGAGCAAGGCCCGCCCACCCTCAAGGAGGTCGGCGCCCGGCTCGGCCTCACCAAGGAACGGGTGCGCCAGCTCCAGCAGCGGGCCCTCGAGACGCTGCGCTCGGAGCTCGACGACCGATCCCTCGCCGCTTGATGATCAATCCCGGGGGTCCCCGGCCCGCCGCTGCCGGAAGACGTCGAGGGCGTGGAAGCCGGCGTCCGCCAAGGACCGCTCGTAGGTGCTGAGGAATCCGGCGACCACCCGCTGGGCCCCCACGGGGTCGAGGTAGCGGTCGGCGACGTCGGCGACCCGCGGGACGCTCACCGCCGCGAGGGCCTCGTCGAGCTCCGCGGGATGGCCCGGGGGCAGGCCCTGGAGGAAGAGCTCGGCGAGCCAGGTCGCCGCCCCCGGCGTGGTCGCGAGGCGGCTTCGCTGTCCATAGCGAAGCCCCATCACCGCCGCCTGCACCTCTTCTTCTTGAATCGGTTGGTCCCGAAGTCGGCGCATCTCCTCGGCCATGGCGCGCAGAGCCCCGCCGACCTCCCGCGGTTCCACGTGGGTCTCGGCGAAGAGGAGCCCGAAGTGGGGCAGGGGCTCGTAGCGCGCGGCGGCCTCGTAGGTCGTACCGCTGCCCTCCCGGAGCCGCTCCGCGAGCCGCGACGAGGCGGCGCCCCCGAGCACCTGGGCGAGGACGCGGAAGGGTAGGCTGTCCGTCGACTCCGGTGCGGGCGCCGTCTGCGCCAGGAGCAGCACCGGCTCGCCCCCGGCGCCGACGTCGCCGACGATGACCGGCGGCGCCTCGGCCACCCTGCCGCCGAGGGCGGACAGGGGCACCGCCGGTGGCCGGTCGTCCGGCACGGGCGCCGAAGGCCAGGGTCCGAGGTAGGCCTCGGCCAGGGTCACCACCTGGTCGACGGCGACGTCCCCCACCACGATGACCGCCGTTGCCCCGGGGACGTATCGCCGTCGGTGGTAGGCGGTGAGCTCCTCCGGCCCCACCGCCTCGATGCGCTCCCGGAAGCCCAGGGGGGAGACGGAGTACGGGTGCCCCGCCCCGAAGATCGCCTCCTGGGCCAGACGCAGGGCGATCGCCCGGGCGGAATAGCCCGCGCTCCGGATCTCGTAGAGCTGGGCGACCCGGGCATCCTGGACGGCGTCCGGGCTCAGGGCGGGCTCCCGGACCGCCCGGGCCAGCTTGGCGAAGGCCGCCGGCAGCTCCTGGGGGATCGCCTCGACGGCGGCGATGGTCCCGAAGCGCGTCGCCCGGGTTTCGATGTCCGTGCCGTCGAGGTGGCCCTGGATCGCAGGCCCCGCGGGAGTCGACGCCGCCTGGCGCTGGCGGCGGCTCGGTGTGGCGGCGACCAGCTGGGCGAGCATCGCGGCGAGCCCGGCGTCGTCCACGGTCGCCGTCGAGGCCGGGCGCACCGCCATCCGAAGGGAGACCCGGGGCCAATCCGGGCGGGGGAGCACCCAGAGCTCCAGGCCGTTTCCGAGGACCCGTCGGTCGACCGGGGGCGGCGCCAGGGGTCGCTCGGGGCCGAGCTCCGGCGGACGCGCTCGGAAGGGGGCATCCGGCGTCGCCGTCAGAGGTAGCACCGGTGGGGGCAGGTCCGCCCCGGAGCCGCAGCCCAGCGCGAGCCCCAGGGCTGCGATCAGCCCGAGGGCGCCCCCGAGCCCCCGGTCGCGTCCGAGGCGCCGAGCCGGGAAAGCCGCGGCAGCCCTTCCCCCCCGGCGTCTCATCGCGGGCCCGAGAAGCGCAGCACCCCGCCGGTCGGGGCGCGGGGGTTTGGCCGCACCTGGATCTCCGTCGCCCGGGCCGGGGAGAGAAACCGCCGAACCGCCTCCCGCACCTCGGAGGCGTCCACCGAGCGGTAGCGGTCGAGCTCGTGGGCGTCCGCGGGGCGGTCGATCCCCCGGAGCCGAACCAGGTGGGCGTTGGCCGCGGCGCGATGGACCAGCCGCTCGCTCACCACGAGCTCGGTGCGCACCCAGAGCCCGCGCGCCCAGCGCATCTCCGCGGCCGTCGGGCCGACCGTCGCCAGGCGGCGCAGGGACGACGCCAGGGCAGGGAGCGTCTGCCGGGGACGGCTTTCGTCGCTGCCCAGGATCGCGACGGCGAAGTAGGAGGCGAGCTGGTCGCTGTACTGGCGCGCCGTGACCTCCCGCGGGTAGACGCCGTCGGTCCGCAGGCGGCGCCGCAGCTCCGTCTCCGGGGCGCCGGCCAGAAGGGCCGCGGCGTAGTCGAGGGCGGCATCGAAGGGCGCCTGCCACGAGGGCGACGGCCAGGCCAGGATGAGCAGCTCGTTGCCGATGGGGGCGTCGAGCACCAGGCGCTGGGGGGGGCGGATGCCATCGCCGTCGTCGGCGTCGTCCCCCGGCGGGGGTCGGGTTCCATCCGGCGGCAGGGGCAGCAGCCGGACCCCCGGAACCCCCCGCACGTCCCCGAACCAGCGGGCGACCATCTCCTGCCCCTCGGCGAGGCCGACATCGCCCACCAGGGAGACGATGGCGTTCTCCGGCCGGTAGTGGCGTTGGATGAACCAGCGGACCTGATCGAGCTCCGCCCGCCCATCGGGCTCGCCGTGAGGCTGCCGACGGTAGGGGTGACCCTGGGGAAAGAGCGCCGACAGAAGTCGTCCCGAGAGGGTGCCCACCGGGGAGGCGCCGACCTTCTGGCGCCACTCGGCCCGGACCACCCGCTGCTGATTGGCGAGGGTTTCCCGGTTCAGGTGATCGAGGACGAAGGCCATCCGGTCGCTCTCGAGCCAGAGCACCCGCTCGAGACCGCGCCGGGGTACCTCCGCGAAGTAGACGGTGCGGTGGCGGGTGGTGCTGGCGTTCACCTCCGTCGCCCCGGCCAGCTCGAGCTCCCGAAAGATCCGGTCCTCCGGCAGGTGGCGGGAGCCCTGGAACATCAGGTGCTCGACCAGGTGGGCGAGGCCTTCGAAGCCTTCCGGGTCGTCCACGGTTCCCACCCCGTAGTCGACGGCGATTCCGACCCGGGGGCGGCGTCGGTCCTCTTCGACCACGACGGTCAGGCCGTTATCCAGCTGGGAGACGGAGAACGGCCGCTCGGGAAGGGACAGCCCGGCGAAGGGATCCGGTCCCGGGACGATGGTCGGTCCCGCCCCGAGCCCGGGTCCGGCGCCGGAGACCGTCGGCGGGGGCGGCGGA
>DAPKRP010000825.1:0-1945 GCA_031800515.1 Polyangiaceae bacterium LLY-WYZ-14_1
GTGTTCGGATCCCCATCGCACTGGGCCCGGGCGGGGGCCGCCGGGACGACCAGGAGCAGCGCCAGCGCCAGACCGGAGACCGCGGCGAGCAGCCCCGTCCCGGCGTGGGCGGGGAGGGCGCGAAGGGACGGTTGGGCGCGAGAGGGAAGGTCAGGGGTCATGTTCGGCAACCTCGTCGGTCCCGGGAGCGACGGCAGGGGCGCGCCGCTCGGGGGGCCCGGGGACGCCCCGGTTATGTGCAACCTAGATGCCAGGGAAGGTGACCGCGGTCCCAGGCCAGGAACGGCAGGAAATCCCCGGGGTGCGGGGGCGGGAGGCAGACCGCCTCCGCCGGCGCGGCCCCGGGGACCCGCCGCCGGCGTGAAGTCGGGTTCACGCCGGCGGGGCCGCGGCCCGAGGGGCCGGCTCGGCGGATCCACCGAGCCCGAGACGCCCCACCGGGGCCAGGGTGGCCTCCGGCGCCACCTCGCCGTAGCTCAACACCGGCGTGTCCGGAAGCTCCGTCTCCACGAGCCGCCGGAAGAAACGGCGGGACTCCCCTCGGGCCAGGAACACGGGACGCCCGACCCCCTGGTCCTGGGCCGCCTCGACCAGACGGCGGGCCTCGGCGACCAGCTCCCGGGCCAGACTCGGGGCCAGGGCGAGGTAGCGGCCCGTCGGGGTGGTGTGGATCGCGTCGGCCAGAGCCTCTTCCACCTCCGCCTCGAGCAGGATCACCGGGAGGGCTCCGTCGACGAGGAGGCGGTGGGTGAGCGCGCGACCCAGCGCGCTCCGGACGAGCTCCGCCAACGCCAGGGGGTCGCGCTCGTTCGGGGCATGGACGGCCAGGGCTTCCAGGATCTCCCGCAGGGGGCGGATGGACACGCCCTCTTCCGCCAGGCGACGGAGCACGTCGGTGAGCAGCGCCAGGGGGACCGGTCGGGGGACGACGTTCCGGACCAGGGCCGGATAGACGCGTTCGAGTTGGTCGACCAGCGTCTGCACCTCCTGGAGACCCACGAGGTCGCCGGCCCGCCGATGGACCCAGCGCTCGAGATGACGCGCGATGACCTCCGCGGCGTCCTCGAGGGGGAGGCCCAGCTCGGCGAGCTCCCCCGCCGCCGATTCGGGCACCCGGGAGCGGGGCCCGGGTCGGCCCAGGGGGTCCGGGGTGGTTTCCCGGACCGCGCCGCGCACCCCCTGCTCGAGCAGCGTCTCCGGATCCGCCTGCACCCACCCGGCGTCGAGGGGGAGGCGGCCACCGTCCACCGGCATCTCCTGCCAGAGCAGCCGATAGGCCTGGGCGTCCGGCGCCCCCGGGTCCGCGTCCGCCCCGAGGGCCGGGTCTGCACGGACGCGCACGCCGGGCAGGGAGAGGCCGAGCTCGTCGAACAGTCGGTCCCGCAGCGCGGGAAGCGCGCGGTCGAGCAGCGGGCCGGAGCTCCCGTCGTCTTCGACGAGCCGGGCGGCGAGGGGCGGCGCCAGGTGGACCGCGACCGGGGTGACCACCGGCACCCGCTCCTTTCGGGCGCGGGTCTCCCGGGCGCTCTCCACCTGTTCGGCCCGTTCGAGGGGGCTCGCGAGGCGCCGTCGTCGGGCCCCGTCGAGGGCGCGGGCGAGGAGAAAGAACGCCGCTCCCAGCACCGAGAAGGGCAGCATCGGCAGACCCGGGACCAGGGCCAAGGCCACCAGGAAGGCCGCCGCGATGCGCAACGACCGGGGGTCGCCGAAGACCTGTCGGCCGACGTCCGTGCCGAGGCTGCTCTCGACCCCGGTGCCCTCGGAGGCCGCCGCGTCCTCCCGGCGGTCCTCCGCCCCGTCGTCCTCATCGGCGGCGACCCGGGTCACCACCACCCCGGCGGCGGTGGAGATCAAGAGCGCCGGGATCTGGGAGACCAGCCCGTCCCCGATGGTCAGGAGGCCATAGGTCTCGAGGCTCGGGACGACGCCCATGCCCCGCATCCCG
>DAPKRP010000826.1:0-5500 GCA_031800515.1 Polyangiaceae bacterium LLY-WYZ-14_1
CTGGCCCCCCTGGGCGCCCGGGCCCGGGGCTGGCTCGACGCGGGGCTCCGGGTGTACTTCGTCGCCCGGACCCGTACCCAGGCGGACCGCCTCGCCTCCGTCCTCAAGAGCTATGAGGTGCCGGCGGCGCCGACGGAGGACCGCCCCCTCCAGCCGGGCGACCTCGACCGCCGGCAGGATGGAAAGGTGCGCATCGCCGTCGGCGCCCTGAGCTCGGGCTTCGTCCTACCGAGCGAGGCCCTC
The DNA here is from genome assembly GCA_031800515.1 of Polyangiaceae bacterium LLY-WYZ-14_1. Lineage (GTDB taxonomy): Bacteria > Myxococcota_A > Polyangia > Polyangiales > DAPKRP01 > DAPKRP01. The sequence goes on from DAPKRP010000826.1 coordinate 244, forward strand.
GTGCTGGTCACCGAAGAAGAGATCTTCGGGGGCCGCACCCACCGGCGGACCGGCAAGAAGAAGCGCCGGGACCAGGCGCGCGCCTTCCTCGAAGACCTCCGGGAGCTCAAGCCCGGCGACTACCTGGTCCACGTCGACCACGGCATCGGCCGCTACCTCGGCCTCGAGCGAAAGGTGATGGGCCAGAGCGCCTTCGAGCGGCTCAAAGGGGAAGAGCCGCCGAGCGTCGAGGTCCTGGTCATCGAGTACAGCGGGAAGGACAAGCTGTTCTTGCCCGTCGGGCGCCTCAACCAGGTCCAGAAGTTCAGCGGCCCGGACGGGCACAAGCCGAAGCTGGACCGCCTGGGGGGGCAGACCTTTTCGAAGACGAAGGCGCGGGTCCAGAAGGCGGTTCGCCAGATGGCGGACGAGCTCCTCCGGCTCTACGCGGAGCGGGCGGCGGCCCGGCGCCCCGGCCTCCCCGCCGCCGACCGCACCTTCGCCGAGTTCGAGGCGACCTTTCCCTACGACGAAACGCCGGACCAAACCCAGGCGATCGAAGACGTTCTCGACGACCTCCAGAGCGACCAGCCGATGGACCGAATCGTCTGCGGCGACGTGGGCTTCGGCAAGACGGAAGTGGCGATCCGCGCCGCCTTTCGGGTGGCGATGGCAGGGCGACAGGTCGCCCTCCTCTGTCCGACGACAGTCCTCGCCCAGCAGCACTTCCTGACCTTTCGGGAGCGGATGAGGGACTTTCCGATTCGCGTCGAGACGGTCAGCCGCTTCGTCGAACGAAAGGAACAACAGCGGATCCTGGCGGAGACCAAGGACGGGAAGGTCGACGTGTTGGTCGGTACCCACCGGCTGCTCTCGAAGGACGTGCACTTCGCGGATCTGGGCATGCTGATCGTCGACGAGGAACAGCGTTTCGGCGTCGCCCACAAGGAACGGATCAAGCAACTCCGGGCCAGCGTCGACGTCCTCACCTTGACCGCGACCCCCATCCCCCGGACGCTCCAGCTCGCCATCGGAGGCCTTCGGGACCTGTCCCTGATCACGACTGCCCCCGTCGACCGGCGGGCGGTGCGCACCCTGGTCAGTCGCTGGGACGAGCACGTCATCCGGGAGGCGATCCAGCGGGAGCTCAACCGCGGGGGCCAGGTCTTCTTCGTCTACAACCGGGTCGAAGGCCTCTACGAGCGGGCCAATCGGCTTCAGGAGCTGCTTCCGGACGTACGCCTCGCCGTGGCCCACGGCCAGATGAAGGAATCCGGGCTCGAGCAGGTGATGGCCGAGTTCGTCGACGGTCGTTACGACGTGCTCTGTTGCACGGCGATCATCGAGACCGGCTTGGACATCCCCCGGGCCAACACGATCATCATCGACCGGGCCGACATCTTCGGGCTCTCCCAGCTCTACCAGCTCCGGGGTCGGGTGGGACGGAGCCGGGAGCGGGCCTACTGCTACCTGGTGACGCCGCCCCCGTCCGTGCTCACCGACGAAGCCCGGTTCCGAATCGAAGCCTTGGAGCGCTTCACCGAGCTCGGCTCGGGCTTTCAGGTGGCCAGCCTCGACATGGAGCTTCGGGGGGCCGGTGACCTGCTCGGCGCCGAGCAGAGCGGCAACGTCGCCGCCGTCGGCTTCGACCTGTTCGTCCAGATGCTGGAGGAGGCGGTCGCCCAGCAGCGCGGGGAAGAGGTCGTCCACGAGGTCGACCCGGACCTCAGCGTCGACCTCGAGCACTTCCTCCCGGACGACTACATCGACGACGTCGGTCTGCGTCTGTCCTTCTACAAGCGATTCGCGAGCGCCCTGGACGAAGAACAGGTGCACGAGACGGCGGCGGAGATGGAAGACCGCTTCGGCGCCGCTCCGCGACCGGCGGCGGACTTCGTGCGGGTGATGACCTTGAAGCCGGCCCTCCGGGAGCTTCGGGTGCTCGGCGCCGAGGCGAGCCGTAGCCGGGTGACCCTGCACCTGCGGGAGGACACCCCCCTGGACCCGGCGAAGGTCATGGAGCTCGTCGGGCTCCCCCGAAGTCCCTACCGGCTGACCCCGGAGATGAAGCTCACCCGTCGCTTCGACGAGGTGGGGGACGGCCCCGCGGACCCGGTGGAACGGCTCCAGACCACGATCGAGGCGCTCGTGCCCCTGCGGAAGGACGATGCTCCAGGATCGAGCGCGGAGGACCAACCCTCCTGAGCTGCCGGGGGCGGGGGGCCCGAGGGGCGCGCCCCGGGTCGCGAGGGGCAGCACGCCATGCTCCGACCAACCAGCGGCGTCCTTGCTGCGCTTCCGACGCTGGCACTTTGTTTGCTTACCTGAGGACCATGCATCGACGCCACGCCACCATCGGACCCGCCGGAGCCCTCGCTCTGATGCTCGCCGCCTCGGTCCTCGGCCTCATCGCGGGCTGCGACGAGGAAACCATCGACGACGGCGACCGGGTTCGGGACGCCATGGGCCCGGATGCGGGCCCCGCCGGGGAAGCGGGGTCGGATCGGGATGGTTCCAGCGCGGGGGAGGCGTCGAACGGGACCGGCGACGATCCGACCGGTGACGACGGCGGGGAGAGCGACCCCGACGGTCCCCCCGGGGATCCCCCGGACACGTCCTGCGCGGATGGTCGGGAGGCGCGGGTCATCGCCCTGACCAACGAAGCGCGCCGGGAGGAAGGCCGGGCCGCCTTGTCCTGCGATCAGGGCCTCGCCGAGCTGGCCCGGGCCCACAGCGCGGACATGTGCCGCCGGGACTACTTCGCCCACCGCACGCCGGATGGGTTGAGCCCCGGCGACCGCATGAGCGCGGCGGGCCTTTCCTTCCGCACGGTGGGGGAGAACATCGCCTGGGGTCAGGAGACCGCCGCCGAGGTCCACCAGTCCTGGATGAGCAGTCCCGGCCATCGGCAGAACATCCTGAGCGGGGCCTACGGCCGGATCGGCGTGGGCTACGCCGCCTGCCCCTCGGCCCGGCGCCACCTGTGGACCCAGGTGTTCGCGAACTGAACCGACGCGCGACGCGAAGACCGGCCCGGTGGGACGGGCCGAACGCGCCGTCCGGCGTCGCGGCGCGCCGTCGACCCGGCGCTACCAGTCGACGATCGCCGAGCCCCAGGTGAAGCCCGAGCCGAAGGCGACCATCGCGACCTTCATCCCGGGGACCAGGCGACCGTCCTCCACCGCCTCCGCGAGCAGGGAGGGAATGGTGGCCGCCGTGGTGTTCCCGTAACGCTGAATGTTGTTCAGGAACTTCTCCGGGGGCGCCCCCATCTGTTCCTGGATGAACTGATTGATGCGGAGATTCGCCTGGTGGAAGGCGAAGAGGTCGATGTCGTCCAGCGTGAGCTGTTGGTCTTGGAAGGCCCGCATCAGCGCTTCGATCATCCGTTCGACGGCGTTCTTGAACACCAGTCGCCCTTCCATGTGGGCCCACATCATCTCCGGCACCACCTGCCCGACGCCCTGGTCGTCGACGGGGATGTAGGGCATCCGGGACATGTCCCAGACCTTCTGGCAGAGGACGTCGGCGAACCGCCCGTCGGCCCCCAGGTACCAACCCCGCACGCCTCGATCTTCGTCCGTCGCGCTGACCACCACGGCCGCCGCCGCATCCCCGAACAGGGACGCGACCGTCCGACCCCGGGTCGACAGGTCGAGGGCGTGGCTATGGACCTCGGCGCCGACGAGGAGCACGTGCCGGGCCCCACCGGCCTGGACCATCGACGCCGCCGTCGCCAACCCATAGAGAAACCCCGAGCACTGATTGCGGACGTCCAGGGCGGGGACGAAATGGCCGATCTCGCACAGGCCGAGTCGCTTCTGCAGATACACCCCGGAGCCCGGAAAGACGTGGTCCGGGGACAGGGTGCAGAAGACGATCATGTCGAGCTCCCGCTTGTCGATGCCGGCGGCGGCGATCGCCCGTTCACAGGCGGGCACGGCGAGCTCCGCCGGACCGACCCCATCCGGGGCGAATCGGCGTTCCTGGATCCCCGTCCGCTGCTGGATCCATTCGTCGCTGGTGTCCATGCCGAAATCGCGGACCAGGTCGTCGTTGGTGACCACCCGGTCGGGCAGGCTCAATCCGGTTCCGGAGATGTAGGCGTTGGGCATGACGGGTCCTCCCGCGGTTCCCCGGCCGTCCCCGCCGCCGGGGAACCGGCGGCCGAGCCCGACCTCGGGGCAAGGCGGCCACCATATCAGAAAGTCGCCTGCCGGCAGTTCGGTCCCGGATACCGGCGGGACCGGGCAGAGCGGGCAAGGCGCGGGGCGCGGTCGGCGACCCGCGGTTAGGCCAGCATCCGGTCGACGGGGCCCTCCGCCCGTCGCTCGTCTCCCATGCTGCGGTCGATGCCGACGGCCTGGAGGCAGGTGTTGAGGAAGTCGACCTGCATCATGGCCCCCTCGTCGACGACGCCCGTCGCCAGGCGGCCCCCGGCGGAGGAGACCGCGTGGAAGACGTCCCGGGTCGCGTGGCGGGAGCCATCGCCGAGCTCGGTGCCGACCACGACCAGGGAATCGTCGAGGAGGGTGCCGCCGGACTCCGTCGGGTAAGCGGGGTCGTCGAGCTTCTCGAGGAAACGGACCGTCTGGTCCAGGATGAAATGCATGTGCCAGGCCATCCGATCCTGGGGCACAGCCAGCCCGTTGTATCCGTGCCAGGCCTCGTGGTGGTCCTGCCGGTCATCGAAGAGGACGGTCCGCCCGTCGTAGTCGTAGGGGCCGCGGAGAAACGCCCGCTCCGCCGCCCCCTGGAAGGTCACGTTGCCGAAGCGGAAGAGGTCGCAACGAATCCCCATCGCATAGATCTCGGTCAGGAGATCCCAATGACGGATCCAGTTCTCCGGCACGATGGTCGGTTTGCTGGGGGCCTCTTCCTGGTCTTCCTCCCAGAGCCGGGGGTCGGTGGCCACCGGGTCCGGCACGGCGCAGGCGCCCGGGTCGACGGGGTCCGCATCCAGGCGGCGTTCGAGCTCCCGGAGCCGTTCCAGGTGCTCGTGGATGCGCGCCCGGCTCTCCACGCCGAGTCCCCCGGCGTCGCCGGTCAGGTGACGGTAGTCGTCGAGAACGGTGTCGAGGACGCTCCGGCGAAGACGGTCGGAAACGCCGCCCTCCGGCGCGGGGGCCCCGGACCCGCCGAAGAGCCGGTCGAAGACCGCCGTCGGCTGGCCGAGGGGCCGCGCCTGGGCGGGCTGGCCGTCGTCGCTCCAGGAGTGGACGTAGCGGAAGACGTCGTTGTCCCGGAAGAAGGTCCCGACGTTCAGAAAGGGAAAGGG
>DAPKRP010000827.1:0-3511 GCA_031800515.1 Polyangiaceae bacterium LLY-WYZ-14_1
CCTCTGGGGCGTCGTTCTCCGGCGCGTCCTTCCCGAGGGCGCCCCCCTCGGCGGCGTCGGCCTCCGACGCCGCCGTCCCCGGGGGCGCCGGGAACAGGCTGTCGACGGTCGGGCCGACGTACTGTTCGAGCAGGGGCGCGAGGGGGATCGCGGTGATGTCGTCGACGCGGACGAAGCCCGCCAGCCCCCCGAGCTCCACGGAGACGTCGAGGAGCCCGTCCTGGGCCCGGAGCCGGAGATAGCTCGGATAGCCCAGGCCGAGGAGGCTTCGGACGCGATTAGCGCTCACGCTCTCGTGGAAGGGGTCGATGAGGTCGAGCATCTCCCGGAGATGGACGCGGGAGATGCGGACGACGTTCACCGTCCCGTCGAGCGCCAAGGTCTCCGGGACGAAGACGAAGGCCCCATTCATGTCGAGCACCTCGTCGTCGCCGTCGTCGCCGTCGTCGTCGTCGTCGCCGGCGGCTTCCGGTGCGTCCCCGTCGAGCCCCGGACCCCCGGGGCGGATCCCGGTGGCGTTCCCCCGAAACGACACCCGCCCGTCCTGCCGGCGGAGGTCGACCAGGAGCTGCCCCGCGACGGTCCCCCCGCGGTAGCCGGTCTGAAGCCGATCGACGGCGAAGACGGTGCCCGCGATGCGGACGTTGCCGGCCAGGGGACCCAGGGTCGCCCCGTAGACGGTCACCTCCTCGGCGGAGACGAAGTCCTCGCCCCCGAGGAAGGGGTGGACGTCGAAATAGCGCGTCCGGGAGAGGGCGTTCACCGGGGTGCCGTAGCCGATCTCGATCCGGTCCGACAGCACCGCGACGTCCTCGACGACGGGGACGATCCCCTCGAAGCCCCGGACCGCCAAGCCCCCGGAGGCGTCCACGAGGGTCACCGCCTCGGCGGTCGGGGTGGCTTCGACGCGAAAGGCGACCAGGTCGCCCGAGGTCACGCGAAAGGGCACCCGGAGCCGGCCCGCCGCCTCCCGGACCAGCCCCGTCGCCTGGAGGGCGGCGACCTCCTGGTCGAGGGCGCCATCGACGACCAGGGCGACACGTCCCGGAACGACGTCCTCCCCCCTCCCCTCGAGGGCGCTCTCGTAGGTGGCGCTGAGCTCGAGGCGGGTGGAGGTGGCGGGGTTGTCGAGCAAAAGGTCTTCGACCACCACCGCCCGCGGCCCGAGGTCCAGGTCGAAGCGCAGCCGCGTTTCCCGAAGAGGCAGCGCCGGGGCCAGGTCCGGGAGCTCCCCTTCCCCGAGACGGGTCTCCGCGGAGAGCCGGACCGTCGCGTCCCCGCCGGCGGCGGCGGACAGCCGGCCCGAGATGCGAGGCTCGAGGGACCGCAGCTTGACCCGCCCGGTCCCCGGAAGGTCGAGCTCGACGTAGCCCGCCTGGCCGTCGAGCACCACGTCGGTGCCGGCGGCCCCCTCGTGGTCCAGGACGATGCGTAGGGATAGCTCCGGCGCCTTTCCGGAGGTCGGGGGGGCGTCGGGCTCGGCGCTGGCGAGGGAGCCTCCGAGGTCCGTGAGCACGAGCCGGATCTCCTGCATGCCCCGGAGGTCACCGAGGGCGCTCCCGACCACCTCCGGCGGCCGGCCTCGGGGCCCGCGGCGCAGCACGCCGGAAACCCGTCCCTGGGCGTCGACGGCGACGCTCCGGACCCCCACCTCGATCCCGTCCGGCACGATCCCGGCGAGCAGGGCACCCAGCCCTTCCAGGTCGCCCTCGAGCTCGTAGACCAATAGGTCGGAGCGGCCCCTGACCCGGGAGCCTCGGGCCCCCGCCGGAGGGGTCGGACCGGCCGCCCCGAGGTCGTCGGCGGCGCCCGCCGGGACCAGCCGCGCGTCGAGGGTGACGTCGAGGTCGGGGCCCGATGCCCCGTCGAGGGCCATCGACGCCCGGAGGGTTGGCCCAGCGAGGTCCCCCCGGCCCTCGAGCCGGAGGCGACGCCGGCCGTCGAGGTCGACGCCGATCCCACGCACCCTGCCGAGGCCGAGATCTGCCCGGACCCGGTAGGCGGAGGAGGACGGCTCCCGGGCGAGCTCGACGACGACCTGGGGCAGGGAGACGACGACGCCGGAGGCGGCCGCCTGCCCCACGGTGCCATCGACGGTGGCCTCCGCCCCCCCCGGGTCCCCCGGGGACCAGCCGAGGGGGGCGTCCGTCTCCGCCCGGAGCACCGTCCCTCGGAGGTCGACGACGGGGGCGCCTCGGGGGCTCCGCAGCGTCAGCCGGTCGACGGGCAGCTCGCCACCCAGGGTTCCCCGGTCGAAATCCGCATTGGCGGCGAGCCCGGCGGATGCCCCCTCCACCTGGCCCCCCGGCGTCGTCGCATCCACCCGCTCGAAGGAGAGGCGGCCGGTGGCCGCCCCCCGCAGCCCGAAGAGCCCGTCGCCACCGAGGGCGAAGTCCGCCAGGGTCACCTCGCCGCGGAGGCCCTCCCCCGCGAGCCGGGTCTCCTGGACGGGGTCGTCGAGCTCCACACGGGCGGCGGTCAGGACCCCGGAAAAGCGCCCGACCCCCGCCTGCACGCCCGCCGAGGACGTCCTCCCCGGGAGGGCGGACTCGGGGGCAGAGGGCAGGGCCGCGGCCGACCCCTCGGCCCGGAGATCCGCCGTCACCTGCCGCACCGCAAGCCGGCCCCCTTCCGGTAGGTCGAGGTCCAGCGCGCCGAGCTCCCCGGTCAAGGTCGCGTCGCCGTCGAAGGCGGTGGCCGAGGCGTTTCCCCGGTCGATGGTCAGGGAGAGGTCCGCATCCCGGGCGTCGACCCCCGGGAGGGCGAGGGGGGACGGGCCCGGGAAGGCGAGCCGGGCGCGTCCGCCGAGGTCCGCGAGGGTCGCCGGCGCGTCGTCCCGCACCGTCGCGACCAGGTCGTCGAGGTCCAGCGCCTGGTCGAGCCATGAGAGGGAGGCGATGCGGATCCGGGTCTCCCCGGCCTCCGGGTCGAAGGCGACCTGGGCCTCCAGCGTCGCCCGCGCCGGGTCACGGCGGACCTGCCGGAGGCCGTGCCGCTCGAGGGCGAAGCGCGCCTCGAGGTCGGCGACCCCGCGGCCGATGAGGCGGGCGTCGACCCGGAAGGGTAGCGCCATCTCCCGTCGCCCCGGTTCATCGGAGGAGGTCACCTCGAGGCGCGCCGGGCCCTCCCCCGTGGGGGCGAGCTCGGCGACGAGCCAGGGACGCTCCGCCGCCGCCTCCGGCGTGAGCCGCCCGGTCAGGGAGACGGGGGTGAGCAGGGCCTCGCCGGTCTCGGCCCCCGCCTCGTCGACCACCACCGCGCGCAGGGTGAGCTCGTGGAGGGCGAGCTCGTCGACCCGATAGGCGGCGAGGGCCTCCCGGAGATCCGCCAGGGTGTGGGAGAGGGGGGCCGGGGGCTCCTCTTCGGCGTCGTCGGCGGGGGGCACCAGGGCGGTGAGGGAGTTTCCCTCGGGCGTGATCACCATGGTGACGGTCAGGCCGTCGAGGGCGAGGCGGTCGATGACCAGGGGACCCCCGGTGAGGGCGCCCCAGAGGTCGAGCTCCGTCTCGAG
>DAPKRP010000828.1:0-2662 GCA_031800515.1 Polyangiaceae bacterium LLY-WYZ-14_1
GGCCCGACGCGACGCGTCGCCTGAGCGCGGTGGAGCGGGCGGCCCGAAACTCGCCGGCCCAGGGCACCCCCGGGATTCCCCGAGCCGCTCCGGCGGCGCCACCGCCCGCCGTCGACCGATTTTCCGAGCCTCCCCCCCGGGGCATCCCCGGCTGGTTGCTGGCGATCATCGCCTTCGGTCTCGTCCTGGTCGGCGCCGGCGTCGCCTGGCTGATGAGCTAGTCCCCCTGCCCGGAAGTTCGGTCCGGGATACCGACGAGGACGGTACTAATCGCAGGAAAGGGAGCCGAGGCGGCGGGTGGCTTCCAGCGTGGGACCCCGTGCGCGGGCCTTGGCCGCCAGGGCGCAGGCCTGGTCGTCGGGAGCGCGCACCGCCCAGAGGGCCAGGGCTTCCGGGGGGGGATGGTGTCCCGCGACGGCCTGCCGCAGATGCTCCCGGGCATCCTCGGCCCGGGCGAGGACGACGAGGGCGACGATGTGGTGGGCGCGCCCGTCCTCCGGATCCCGCTGGACCGCCCGGCGCCCCTCCCGGTCCGCGTCCATGAGGTTGCCGACCTGAAAGTGGACCCAGGCCCGGGCCAGGATGAACTCCAGGGCGAGCTCTTCGTCCCGCCCGGCGAGCTCGGCCAGGCGCTCCGCCTCCCCGAGACTGCGGGCGGCGGTTCCGACGTCCCCCCTCAGGATGCGAACCCGCGCCAGGCCGACCTGGGGCTCCGGGAGAGACGGGTCCTGGGCAGCGGCGCGTTCGAACCAGCGGCCAGCGGAGACGGGATCGCCTGCCTGGAGCGACAGGAAGCCCACCGCGGCGGAGAGCTCGGCGCTCGGATGGCGCTCCGCCTCCGCCTGACTCTTCCCCAACGCCGCCGCACCGAGCCCCCGGAACACGGCGAGCCGAGCCTCCATCGAGGCCCGCAACGCAGGGAGGGTGCCGGCGGAGCGGACGGCGTCGAGGGTCGCCTCGAGGAGCGCTTCGTCCCGTCGGGCATAGGCGACGTCGAATCGCGCGGCGAGGGCGGGACCGAAGCGGGGCTGGGCCTCGAGGGCGCGCTGGAGGGCTGCGTCCGCCTCGTCGAGAAGGCCCCGACGGCGAGCCGCCGCGGCGAAGGCCATCTGGGCCTCGACGTCCCGGGGACGTTCCCCAGCGACGGGCCGGAGGGTGGCCAGGGCCTCGTCGAGCTCGCCGCGCGCGAGCAGCGCTTGGCCCAACGCCCGGCGCAGGGGCAACAGGGTGGGCCGTTGGTCCGTGGCCGCCCGGGCGACCTCGAGGGCCGCTGCGGCGTCCCCCTCTTCGAGCCGCGCTTCCACCAGCAGGGGCACGGCCTCCGGATGAGCCGGGTCCGCCGTCACCGCTTCCTCGAGGAAGGCCCGGGCCGCGTCCCCCCGGCCCGTGCTCACGGCGAGGGCGGCGAGGCGGGTCCGGGCCGTGGCCCGCCAACCCTCGACCTCGGCGAGCTCGTCGTAGGCGCGCTGCGCCCCCCGGGCGTCGCCCCTCGCTTCCGCGAGGAGCCCTCGCCTCAGGAGCCGCTCCGGAGCGGGTGCGCCGGAACCCGCTTCCCCCAGCACCTCGCCCGCCCGGTCGAGCTCCCCGGCGGCGAGGGCGGCGTCGAATCGAAGGGCCAGGGTGCTGGGATCCGCGGGAACGCGTTCGAGCACGGGAGCGACCAGCGCGGGTCCGGCGCCGACGTCGACGAGCACTCGGGCGAGCCGGGCGGGATAGCCGACCAGCGGGGCCGCCGAGGAAAAGGACCAGGCGGCCAGAGCCTGCCGCTCCGCTTCCGCCGTCGCCCCCCGGAGGCGGGCTTCCTCGGCGAGGGCCAGGGACGCCCGGGCGCGCTCCGCGGCGCTCGTGGCCGGGTCCTCGACGAGCGCCTGCAGCTCCGCCCGGGTCTCTTCCAAGACCTCGCCCCCAGCCACCGCGAGCTCCGCCCGAACGAGGCGTGCCCCGGGGGTACGCGCCTCCGCCGGGAGCGCCGCCCGGCCGGCGGCGGGGTCGCGGATCGCCGCGACGGACCGTGCGAACAGTGCGGCGAGACGGGGGGACCGGGACACGAGGTCCGAGCGCGTCTCGAGGAGCGCCGCGGCCTCTTGGGGGCGACCTGCCGCCAGGGCTGCAGCGGCCCGAGCCGCGGGGATCCGGCTCGCGAGATCGGGCCGGTCGGGGGGCGCCGGGGGCAGGGCCTCCGCCTGAGCCCAGGCCTTGTCCGGATCGTTCTGGGCGAGGGCGAGATGGATTCGGGCGAGGGAGGCATCGACGCCTCCCCCGACATCCGGCAGACCCGACGCCGCCGTCCGGAGGTCGCCCTCCCGATGCTCGTAGAGCACGGCGGCGAGAAGGGCGGACCGAAGCTCCCGGGCCCCGGGGACCCCGGAGAGCACATCGACGGCGCCCACCATCGCGTCGAGGCTTCCATCCCGGGCGGCGGCGTCGACCATCGCCAGCTGCTCCGGCTCGAGGCGGGAAGACCAGGGAAGGGAGGGGATGAGCCCGAGGGCCGCGGCGGACGCGGCCGCCCCGGCGAGGACCAGGGTCACGGCGAGGGCCGCGACGAACCCTCGTCGCGGACGCCCGTCCCCGGATGGCGCATCGGTCCGGAGGGACGACGCTGCGCCCCCCGCCGGGATGGAGCCGCCGGCCGCCGAGGGATCCCGCCCGGGAATGGCTC
>DAPKRP010000829.1:0-3192 GCA_031800515.1 Polyangiaceae bacterium LLY-WYZ-14_1
GGGGGTGATACCACCCCGACGCGGCGGCGGCGACGACGCCGCGGGGGAGGGTCCTTTCAGTCGGCGTAGAGATCGGCGGACAAGGGGCCGGTGCGGGCGTCGGTGACGCTGGCCCGGGTCAGCACATCGATGTCGACGGCGACGTCGACCTCTCGACCGCCGTCCCCCGGCCCATGGCACCCGCCGCATAGCCCGTCGAAATGGCGCCGGGGGAAGGACTGGTTCGACCGCTCCCCCGGATAGAACTGGTGCTCTTCCCGCTGGACCATCGGTCCCGACAACGGCGCCTCCGGCGGCAGCTCGAGGGTCTGGCCTCGGCCTCCGAGCACCTCCATCACGACGGGCAGGCCCCCGGGAAGCCGATATCGGGCCGAGCCATCGGAGGCCAGGGGAACGGTGCCGAGCAGGCGCTGATCCCGGAAGAAGGAACCGAAGGCGTCGTCCACGATCCCCTCCGAGAGCTGGGAGAGGGCGCTGGCATCGGGGGGAGGAGGCAGCGATTCCCAGACCGCGAAGCCGCGCACCTCCGGATCGATGGGCCGGGGCTCCCGGGTGTTCTCGAAGAGCAGGGTGGCCAGCAGTGGGAAATCCTGAACGTGGACGATGGCGTCGTCGGCGCCGGGGGCGACGGAGACGGATCCGTTCGCCTCGTCCGGGCGGCTCTCGAAGACCCCCTCGTCGGGGCGCGGGTAGACCGCCACCACCTCCGACAGGCTGCGGCCATCCCCGGCGGCGAGGACGACCCGCGCTCGCCGAGCGTTCGGGTCCACCTCGCAGAGGTCGAAGGTCAGGTCCGGGGCGGTCAGGTCGACGGCGGCGAGGTCGCAGGCGGCGAGGAAGCGTATCCCCGGGAGGGCCGCCGGGGACCGGAAGGCGCCCCGCCCCCCTTCGACGATGGCGGACGGAGCCGCATAGCCCTGGGACGACAGGTAGGCCCGGTCCGCCGGGGATCGGTCGTTCTGGTCCGGCCCTAGGGAGCGATTGACCAAGGCGAGGGCGCCGCCGCCCGCCGCCGCGCCCAGAGGCCCGGCGACGAGGATCAGATTTCGGTTGGGCAGCTCGACGATCTCCGTCGCCGCTCGGAAATCGAGGCGTTCCCCCCGCTGGGCGAAGAGCGGGTGGTAGTCCCCGCCGTCGAGGTTGATGCGGCGCCCGGCCAGCTGGTGAACGTCCCGAGCGCGCTTTTCCGCGGTGAAGATCACCCGTCCATCGCCCATGAAGCTCGTCCCGAGCTCCTGGTTGAGCAGGAAGGTGAGCTGCCGGACCGAGGTGCCCTCACCCTCCGGGGACGGCTCCGCGACGTAGAGATTCGCGTTCGGAGCGAGGCTCGCCGGCGTCCGGCTCGGTCCCTCGTAGCTGGTTCGCCCCGGGTCGAGGAGCCCACGGGTGGAGGCGAAGACGAGGCGTCCGTCCGGGGCCCAGGCGGGGTCGAAGTCGTGGATGGGGATGCCGTTCGCCTCCGCCCCGGAGGCGGCCACCCCGGGGACGAGCCGGCATCCGGTGCCGTCGGTCTCGACCTCATAGAGACGAAGGGGAGCGTCGGCGGCGGTGCGCGCGGCGAAGGCGACCCGCGTCCCGTCCCAGGAGACCGAGGGACTCCGGACGTCGACCGCCCCGGAGGGTCCCCCGAGGTCCGGGCAGCTGGCGAGCAGGCTGCGACGGCTGGCGGCGTCGACGGTCACGGCGCCGGACTCGGAGAGCGCCGCGTCCGCCCAGACGAGGTCGGCGCCGGGTCGGTAGCGGAAGAAGTCCATGGGCCCCGACCCATCCCCCGGGGGCCGGTCGACCAGCACCACCCCCGCCAGGGGGTCGTCGGCGGGGCGCAGCTCCCCCCGCGCCGCCGCGAGCTCCCGTTCGAGCTCGTGCCAGCGGGCCAGGACGCAATAGGCGGGCACCTCGTTCAGGTCCCCGGCGTCGACATCGACCCCCTCGCAGTCGTCGGCGGTCGCCGGGTTCGGCCGGCCGTCCTGGCTGCCCAGGTCTTCGAGGAGGGCGCCTCCCCGGTGCACGATGCCGTCGGCCCCGGGCAGTCTCTCCGGGGGGAAGAGGTTCTTCGCGATGAGCCGGCTCGCGTTCGGATTCGGCGATTCCAGGGCGAGCTGGGACTTCGCGACCTCGTGGTTTCGGAGGGTGGTCGGCCAGGCGAAGACCCCGCCGGAGCCCCCGTTCAGCCGGAGGTCGTGGAACATCGACGGGCTGTGGCAGTTCAGCATCGTGCAGCCCTTGCGGACGAGCACCGGCTGCACCCGATTGGCGAAGAAACGGAGCCCCGGGTCCACCGTCTCCGGCGGCGGCAGCACCTCTTCCGGAAGCTCGTCGACGACGATCTCGCCCCAGGTCCGAAGCACCTCGTAGAAGGGATCGGAGGTGGTGTCGAAGACGTCGCCCCCCTCGTGGAAGCTGCCCCCCCGGGCCGCCGCCAGGGGCCGCCGGAGGAGCTCCGACTGGGCGACGGAGTCCGCCAGGAAGTGGGTGCTGACCCAGAAGTTCCATCGTTCTTCTTCCACCGTGTCGCCGCAGGCGAAGAAGAAGTCGGCGAAGGTCGAACCGTGGCAGTTCCCGGCGCCGCAGCTCTCCCGGAGGATCGGCTGGACGTCCCGGCGGAAGGTCCGCCAGGCGGTCCCGTCCGGGGGCGGCTCGTCCGGGTCGAAGCCGGGCGCCTCGCCGACCCCGGAGACGCAGGGGGTGCGGGCTTCTTTCCGAATCGGCCGCCGCACCCCGTCTTCCCCGTAGCCTTCTTCGATCCACTGCTTGAGCTCGCCGTAGGCGCGGGCGTCCAGGGCGATGCTGGTGCCGGCGTTGTGCCGGATGTCCGTCCGGATGGAGACGAAGCGCTCCTCCGGCCAGGCCGGGTTCGGCGGGTCCAGGGTCTGGACCGGGATCTCGACCGCCGGCCCCGCCTTCAGCAGGAGGAGGCCGACGGGATAGGGGCCGTAGGCGGGAAGGGCATCCTCCCGGAGGAGGAGCTCGTCGAAGGTCTTGAGGGCGAGGTTCCCCGCCGCGTTCCCCGTGTCGTCGACCAGGTGGCAGCCGGTGAGCTGCTGGACGCACCCGGATTCGAAGATGGGGGAGATGCGTTCCTGGTAGTAGGTCGTCTCCGACGGTTCCGGGGTCTCGCAGGCCGTCATCCCGGGGAGCAGCAGGATGCAGGCGGCGAGGCCGGCGGGCCCGAGGGCCAGAGGGCGCGGGAGG
>DAPKRP010000830.1:0-2018 GCA_031800515.1 Polyangiaceae bacterium LLY-WYZ-14_1
GCACAGATCCGTGGGCAAGGTGAATCCGGGGGGCACGGGCAGCTCGAGGCGATGGGTCATCGCCCAGAGGCTCGCGCCCTTGCCCCCGAGCCGTGCGGTCAGCGCGGCCAGAGGCTCCTGATGAGGATGGTCGAAGGGATACAGCAACCCGGGTCCGTCCTCAGGCGTCGACGACGGTGACCTGGCCCGTCGTCCCGTTGACCTCGATGGTCGCCCCGTTCGGGATGCGCCGAGTGGCATGGGTCACCGAGATGGCGCACGGGATCCCGAGCTCTCGGGAGACGACCGTCGCGTGGCTGATCGTCGCCCCGACGTCGACCACCACGCCGCTGACGGCGGTGAAGAGCGGCGTCCAGGACGGGTCCGTGCTGTGGGCGACCAGGATGTCCCCGGGCTGGAGGTCTCCCGGCTCGCTCGGGTCGAGGACGACCCGGGCCCGGCCCTTGGCGGTGCCCGGGCAGCCCGGGAGTCCGGCGAGCTGGTCTCCGGCCTTCGCCCGGTCGACCTCTTCCGCGTCCCGACGGCGCCAGCTCGTCGACGGGATGGTCTCCCCGTCGATGATGAAGGGCGGCTCGAGGTCCGAGAGGCGCCGCGCCTGGGCGTCCCGGTCCGCGATGGTCTGCTTCATCGACGCCGGGTCAGCTAGGAAGCCGTCGTACTCGTCGTCGGTGATCAGGGCGAACTGTTCCGGCCGTTGGAAGACGCCGGATTCGACCAGGCGACGACCGAGCTCCCACATGGCGAGGCGCGCTTCGTGGACCATCAAGGCACAGGTGGTCTTCGTGCGCTCCCGCCCGCCGAGGAAGACGGCCGCGGCCCGGACGGCGGCCTGGAACTGACCCTGGGTCGCCGGGTCCGCCTTGAGCATCTCGGAGACCTGGGCGACGGCCTGCTCCTTTTCTTCGACCAGCGTTCGGATACGGGCGTCCGGGGCGTCGGCGTCCTCCGCGTGGCGCATCCGGTCGAGGGCGGCGATGGGCTTGTGGGGAGCGACGCCCCAGGTCTTGCTCGCCATCTCCCATTCGTTCGGACCCCGGGACCCGAGCTCGTAGAGCAGCTTGTCGATATCCTCGGCGAATCGCTTGACCTCGGGGTCCTCGGAGCGCCGGACCCGGTCGAGGAGGCCGTCGGTCCCTTCATCGAAGAGGGCGGTCAGGGCCTTCGAGTTACGCACGCCGCGGCTCAGCTCCCAGAGCTGCCGGGCGGGGATGGCGGAGTCGACGTTGCCGAGGCCGGCCATGATCGTCGTCGCGAGCTCCGGCTTGCCGACGGCCTCGCAGATCTGCCCGATGGCGCCGGGCGGGATCATCGACTGGTAGGTCAGCATGATGTGCTTGGTCCACAGCTCGGCGAACATGGTCCGGTAGATGTGCCGGGCGCGGTCCACCAGCTCCTGATTCGACAGGGAGGACAGGTCCGGACGTTCCCCCCGCAGCTTCAGCACCTTCTCCCGCATCTCGTGGAGCTCCGGCAGGGAGTCGGCGGTGAAGATGGCCTCGAGGGTCTTGCCCATCGCGGCCTCGTGCTTCGGGCTCTCGTCCGTGTCTCGCTTCTGGTAGGGCGGCACGTCCGGGTATCCGCCGAAGAAGGACAGGTCGATCGCCTCCGGGCTGAGGCCCGGCGTCCGGGCCCCGAAGATGCGGCTGACCGAGACGTTCAGGTAGCAGTAGCCCCCGAAGACCCCGATCACGGTCATCTCTCCAGCGGGGAACTCGTCCTGGTCGAAGGCGCCGAGGTTGACGAAGGCCTGCTGCCAGCCGGGCTCGGCCATCGGGATGCCCCAGAGCGTCCAGGAGAAGGGCATCACCACGTCGGGGAACACCTCGCCGACGTTGGCGCGGGTGTAGATGGGGAAGGTCTGGCTCGGCTCGTTGTCGACGATCCACTCGCGGGTCATGGCATCTCCTCCGGGGTCGAGACCTGACGCTAATATCACTTTTGGGGCCCTGACAATCGGGGTCGGGGGCCGAACGGTCGATTTTTCGAATGATGCGGTGCGTCGAGAACGCGGCAAAAAC
>DAPKRP010000831.1:0-1767 GCA_031800515.1 Polyangiaceae bacterium LLY-WYZ-14_1
GGGGGTCGGCGGCCGGCGGGCGCCTCTCTGGTCGCGTCGGTGTTCGTCCTTGGGGTCGGCGTTCCGGGCGTCGGCCTCCCGGGCCGCCGCCTCCTTGGCTTCCGCCTGCCGCTTCTCCCAGGCCCCGAGGGCCGCCGCGAAGGGTCGGGCCCGCATCTCCGGCGACGAGCTCGACCCCGCCGCCCCGGAGCCGGCGTCGTCCGCGCCGGCGTGTTTCGCGCGCTTTCGTCGTTTCCGCGCCACCCGAAGGTCCTGGTCGGCGCGCCCGCGCCGCGCAAGGCTCCGTCGATTCGAACCCGCCGGGCAGGGGTACTAGACTCACCCCCATGGCCGCTTCCCGCGCGCCCTCCGAGGTGACGCCTCCTTCCCCCGAGTGCGCCGGCGCCGCCCGGTCCAGCGGGTCCCGCTGGGGGCGCTTCCGCGCCCGGCTCGCCTGCTTCCGGCAGGATGTCGATGCGGTCCTGGCCCACGACCCGGCGGCCCGAAGCCGGCTCGAGGTGGTCGCCGCCTATCCCGGGCTGCATGCCCTCTGGCTCCATCGCGCCGCCCACCGCCTGTGGAAGACGGACCAGCACCTGGCGGCCCGCGTCCTCTCCCACGCCAATCGCTTCCTCACCGGGATCGAGATCCACCCCGGCGCCACCGTCGGCCAGGGGGTCTTCATCGACCACGGGATGGGGGTCGTGATCGGCGAGACGGCGACCATCGGGGACGGCTGTATTCTCTACAAGGGGGTCGTCCTGGGGGGCACCAGCCGGGAGCGCACGGTCCGCCACCCCCAGCTCGGCCGGAAGGTGGTCGTCGGCACCAATGCCTGCATCCTCGGCAACATCGAGATCGGCGACGAGGCCCGGATCGGCTCCGGATCGGTGGTGATCCGACCGGTCCCGGAACGGGCGACGGTGGTCGGGGTGCCGGGGCGGGTGGTTCCCGCCGGCGCCGACCGGCGCCGCCGCTTCGAGGCGACCCTGGACCACGCCAGCCTGCCCGACCCCGTCACCGAGATGGTCCGGAGCCTGCGGGACGAAAACGACCGCCTGCGGCAGCGTCTGGCCCGGCTCGAAGCCGCCGTCGGGCTCGGGGGCAACGGCCAAGGAGCCCCGGAGGAGGACGACGACGACGATCCCCACCTCATCGACGGGGATCTCGCCACCACGGACCTGCCATCCCAGACCGGGGGCTAGTACCCCTGCTCGGAAGTTCGGCCTGGGTCGGAAGGGGCCGGGGTCTGCGGATCCGGAAGCCTGGGGCCGCCTACACCTCGTTCCTTGACCCGGGCCAGCCCGGATCGCTTATATGCACGCCGTGTTCACCGTCGTCATCCACGAGCGGGGCGGAGCCGAGCGGCGGCTCCACTTCGACAAGGGGGAGGTCACCGTCGGCCGGGTCCAAGGCAACGACGTGATCTTGCCCAAGGGCAACGTTTCGAAGCGGCACTCCCGCATCGTCTTCAAGGACGACCGCTTCGTCGTGGTCGACCTGAAGAGTACCAACGGCACCTACGTCAACGGTCGAAAGCTGACCTCGCCCCTGGTGGTGAAGCCCGGGGACAAGATCTACATCGGCGACTTCATCCTGGCCCTCGAGCCGGGGGCGGCGTCGGCGGAGGGCGGGGACGACGCCCCACCATCTCGTGGCTCCGCCGCCGGCGGTGGTTTCGGCTCCGGGGCCTCCGCGGCCGGGGACCACCCGGCGGCCGGCGTCCGGTCCGAGACCGGCGACGAGGCGGGCGTCTTCGGCGTGCCCGAGCACCAGGCGCCGCCCACC
>DAPKRP010000832.1:0-2016 GCA_031800515.1 Polyangiaceae bacterium LLY-WYZ-14_1
TCTACGACTACGGCCGCACCCCGGAGGGCCGGTTCTACTACGCGATGGAGCTCCTCGAGGGCGCGACCCTGGGGGAGATCGTCGACGCCTCCGGCCCCCAGCCGCCGGCCCGGGTCGTTCCGATCCTGGACGCGGTGGCCGGCTCCCTCGCCGAGGCCCACGCTATCGGGCTCATCCACCGGGACATCAAGCCCGCCAACATCATGCTGAGCCGCCGCGCCGGGGTGCGGGACTTCCCGAAGGTCCTCGATTTCGGCCTGGTCAAGGAGCTTCCCCAGGAGGGCGAAGCGCCGGAGGTCGGTCTGACCCAGCGCGGGGTGCTCGCCGGAACCCCGCTCTACATGGCGCCGGAGGCGATCGCGGACCCGGAACACCTCGATGGGCGCAGCGACCTCTACGCCCTGGGGGCCGTCGCCTACTACCTGCTCACCGGGACCCACGTGTTCCTCGGCAAGACCAGCGTCGAGGTCTGCGCCCACCATCTCCACCAGACGCCGGAGCCCCTCCACGAGCGCCTCGGCGCACCGGTTCCCACCGCCCTCGCCGAGCTCGTCCTCCGCTGCCTGGCCAAGACCCCCGGGGACCGACCGGAGAGCGCGGTGGCCTTCCAGCGCGCTCTCCGGCAGGCGGCCATCGATGACCGCATTCCCACCTGGACCGAGGACGATGCGGACCGCTGGTGGGATGCCCAGGAGGGGCGGATCGCCGCGATCCGCGCCGGCCGACCGGAAGGTGGCCGGACCGCCGCCCGCACCCTGGAGGTCGCGCTGGCCGGCTGACCGGGGGACCGGCGGACCAGCGGCCTCCCCGACCTGTCGGTCCCGGTGCTCCGGGACCAGGCCGGGTAGCGACGCCGCTCACCTCAGCCGATTTTCGTCTCGTCCGTAGAGACCGATCGATGGAGTCGGCCCCGCTTCCCCCGGACGAGGACGAGCGGCTCGCGGCGCTCTGCCAGCTGGACGTGCTGGACACGCCGCCGGAGCCGGAGCTCGACGCCATCGCCGAGCTCGCCCGGGACCTGATGGAGACCCCCATCGCCCTGGTCAGCCTCGTCGATGCGGACCGCCAGTGGTTCAAGGCGCTGGGCGCCCTCTGCGTGATCGACCATCACCCGAGGCCCTCGCCGGACCCGCGGAAGGTCGCCCACCTCGAGACCCTGGCGGGTCAGGTGGTCCGGTGGTTGACCCTGCGCCGGGAGAGCGGGCGGGCCCGGGAGCTATCCGCCCGGATCGCCCGGATGGAGCAGCGCGTGGTGGCCGCCGAAGAGCGCACCCGCCAGGCGGCGGACGCGGCCCACGACGCCATCGTCGTCATCGACGCGGAGGGCACCGTCGTCTTCGCCAACCGGCGAACGGAGCAGCTCTTCGGCCACCCGGTGGGGGAGCTCGTCGGCGGCAAGCTCGAGCGACTGATCCCGGAGCGCCTGCGCCGGGCCCATGGCGTCGGGCTCCGGCGTCACGTGGAGACGGGCCGCTCCCGCACCGCCCGGGGTCCCGTCGTCCTCCCGGGCCTGCACCGGGACGGCCACGAGATCCCGGTCGAGCTGAGCCTCTCGGAGATGACCTGGGAAGGCGGTCAGCGCTTCGTCGGTTATCTGCGGGACGTCCGGGACCGGGAGGGCACCGTCGCGCGCCTCCGGGTGAGCGAGGAGCGACATCGCCTCGCCGCCGAGGCCCAGGGGGTGGCGCTCTTCGAGTGGGACGTGGCGGCGAACCGCTGCTGGTCGTCCCCGGAGCTCGAGGTCCTCCTCGGCCATCCCCGGACCCCCCGGGAGCACCTCCTCGACGGCTGGCTCACCGCCCACGTCCACCCCGACGACCAGGACCCGCTGCGGGCGGAGCTGGACGTGCACCTGGACGGCTTGTCCCCCCGCCTCGACGTCACGATTCGCGTCGTGCGAGCGGACGGTGACCACCGCCACCTGCGGCTTCGGGCCCAGGCGGCCGCCGCGCGGGACCGGGAAGAACGACGGAGCCGCCTCGTCGGCGCCGCCGAGGACATCACCGCCGAGATCCG
>DAPKRP010000833.1:0-3530 GCA_031800515.1 Polyangiaceae bacterium LLY-WYZ-14_1
ACCAGCCGGAAGCCCTGGAGGCGCTGCACCGGCTCGCCGACCTGGCCGAGGGGCGCCTTTCGGACCCGGCCCGGGTGGAGACGGCGCTCCGGGAGGCGGTGCGCCGGGAGGGACCGGGGGGCGGCCGCGCCTTCGAGCGGCTTCGGGGACACCTGGCTTCCGAGGGGAAGCAGGCGGCCCTGGCGGAGCTCCTCGGCGACGAGGCCGCCCGCACCCAGGACGTGGCCACCCGGGTCGGGCTCTACCGACAGATGGCCGAGATCTACCGACGGGACGTCGACGACCTGGTCGCCGCCGCCTCCTGCCTGGAGCAGGCGGTGTCCCTCACCCCGGACGACCGAGGCCTCGTCCTCGAGCTCGCCGACCTCTATCTGGATGCGGGGCGCGCCGAGGAGGCCGTCGCCACCCTGCAGCGGGTCGTCGACGCCTTCGCCGGGCGGCGGGTGAAGGAAGCCGCCCTCTTCCACCACCGGCTCGGTCGCGCCTACGAGGCCCTCGGGGACGTGCCGTCCGCCCTCGACGCCTACGAGGCCGCGTTCCGGGTCGACCTGTCGAGCGTCCCCGTGCTCCGGGACCTCGGGCGGCTCTGCCATGCCCAGGGGGACTTCGACAAAGCCCAGAAGACCTTCCGGGCGCTGCTCCTCCAGAAGCTCGATGGGGACGAAGGCATCCGGAAAGCGGACGTCTACTTCTATCTCGGCGACATCTCCGCGAAGCAGGGGGACGCCACCAAGGCCATCCACATGCTCGAGCGGGCGGTCAACGAAGACGGCGGCCACCCGGAGGCGGAGCAGCTCCTGTCCTCCCTCCGCTGACCGGGTGACGCGCCCGTCCTCCCGTGCCCGGGGCGCGGACCTCGACGCCCCACCGCTCCTTCGGGTGCCCCAGCCGGGGCCGCTCCTTCCCGGGACGCTGGTCTCCCGCTACGACCGGTTTCTCGCCGACGTGCGGCTCGGGGACGGCCGCGTCGTCCCGGTGCACTGCGTCAATCCCGGGCGGATGGAGGGACTGGTCCGCCCCGGCGCCCGGGTGTGGGTCTCCCGGGCCCCGCCGGGTCGCCCCCGGAGGCTCGCCTACACCTGGGAGCTCGTGGAGGATGGGGCGGGCCAGCTCGTCGGGGCGAACACCACGGTCCCGAACCGCCTGGGCCGGGCGCTCCTCGAGGCGCGGCTGCTCCGGGGGCTGGGGCGCTGGGAGGAGCTCGCCGCGGAACGGGCCACCGGCGGCGGGAGCCGGGTCGACTTCTGGCTGCGCCGGGGCCAGCAGGAGACCTGGGTCGAGGTGAAGAACTGCCACCTCGTCTACCCGGATGGGCGCGGCTACTTCCCCGACTCGGTCAGCGTCCGGGCCACGAGGCATCTGGCCGAGCTCACCGAGCTGGTGGCCGCCGGGCATCGCTCCGTCGTGCTCTTCACCGTGCAGCGCCCCGACGCCCGGGCGGTCCGCCCGAGCGACGCCCACGACCCGACCTTCGCCCAGGCGGTGCGCCGGGCGGCCCGGGCAGGGGTCCGCTTCCGGGCGGTTCGAGTGCGCCCGACCACCGCCGCCTACGAGATCCTCGGGACGATTCCCGTCGATCTCCGACCCTATGGGGTGGCGCGTCGGCGGGCCTGGCGGGCGGCCAACGACCCCATCTCCGGGACGGAGGTGCGGGCGATGCGCCGCCCGCGGCGCCCGGCCTCGGCGGGCCGGCGCCGGATTGACGAATGACCCCGGCCGTCGTAGCTCCTACGCCTTTCGCCGGGAGACGACGATGCTCGAAACGGTTTCCGACACCTCGAAGACCTGGGTCCGCCGGGAAAACCGCCGAAAGAAGGCCGGCCAGGACAACAAGAAGAAGCGCGCCCGGGAGGGCACGCCGAAGTTCCCGATCCACCCGGAGCAGGCGGACTCGTCCACCAAGAAGGACACGGCGGACGCTCCGAACTGACGCCCTCGGGCCTCCCGGCAGCGGTCAGGAACCGGTCAGGAACAACAGGGCGATGCCCGCCACGGCGACGGCGGCCCCGATCACGGCCCGGGGGGAGGGTCGGTCGTCGAGAAACGCCGCCGCCAGGGGCAGCACGAACAGGGGCGAGGTGGACGACAGGGTGGCCGCCACCCCGGCGTGGGCCGTGTATCGAAGCCCGGCGATCTGAAGCCAGACCCCGAGGTAGGTCCCGACGAAGGTGGCCGTGGCCAGGCGGCGAAGCGTCCGCCGGTGGCGCAGGGGGTAGAGGGTCGGCCGAAGCCCTTCCGTGGCGATGGTCGAGACCACCAAGGCGAGCACCCCCGCGCTCAGACGCACCAGGGTGATGTCGAGGGCCGTGGCCTCTCGCCCGCCGAGCTTGGTGAGCACGTTGGCGAGGCCCTGGCAGAAGGCCCAGACGAGCCCGGCGGCCACGCCGACCGCCGTCGCCGCCGAGGGTGAGACGACCGGCGCGGCATGCCCGGCCCCGGGCGGCGAGTCGGCGTGCGCTGACGGGGGCGGCGCCGGGGCGCGCTCGGCGATGACCCAGGCGACCCCGCCCAGGGTGAGGGCCATGCCGAGCCAGGAGCCGGGCCCGAGGGCTTCCCCGAGCACCGGCCAGGCCAACATCGCGGTGATCGGCGGCGTCGTGGTGGAGAGCAGCAGGGTGCGGCGGGGGCCGATGCGGCTGAAGGCGAGGAACAAAAACGAATCCCCCACCGCCAGGCCGACGACGCCGCTCAAGGCGAGCCAGCCCGCCTCGCCGTAGCCGATGCCGGCGAAGGGCGCGTTCCCGGCGGTGATGGCCCGGGTCGACGCCAGGGCGGCCAAGGCCAGCGCGCACTTCAGCAGGTTCAGCCCGACCGGTCCGATCTCGGCCCGCAAGCGGGTGAAGAGGATGCTGGCGACCGCCCAGCAGAGGCTGGCGGTGAGTGCGGCGAGGGCGCCCATCGGCGCGGGAGGATAGGGTCGATCCCCGGACCGGCGCTCGCCCGGGGCTTGCTCACCCCCCGGGGCTTCCTCGGGGACAGAACCCGGTCAATGAAGCGTGTGGGTGCGCCCGTCGATCCGGACTTTGGGAATCCCCCCCGCATCGAAGGCCGGGGTCGGGGGACCGGGCGGCTCCGTGTCTCGTTCTTCCGCCGACTCCGAGGCGCCGTCCTCTGGGTCGAGGCGGGCCGCGCTCCGCCCGGCGGCGTCCCGGGCGTCGGTGGGTCCGGGCCGGCGTGGCTCCGACCGTCCCGCTCCGGCGTCTTCCCCCTCTCCGGTCGCCGCCCCGGCCTGGGACCCGTTCCCCCCCGGGGCCTGGTCCCCCGGGGATGGCGAGGCGCCGGAGGCGCCGGGCCGATCCCGGCGCATCGCCTCTTCGTGGGTGGCTTCGAGGGCGTCGAGGAGGGCGTCCTCCTCGGCCCAGCGTTCGAGGACCGGTCGCGCCTTCCGCCGCCGCCGCCAGACACCCATCAGCACGAGCAGCAGGGCGGCGAAGCCCAGAAATCCCCCGGTGAGCCCCGCCGGCCAGAGCCAAAAACGGCACTACAAATCGTCCCGCCATTCCCGCTCGATCACCATGAGCGGCACGAGA
>DAPKRP010000834.1:0-4043 GCA_031800515.1 Polyangiaceae bacterium LLY-WYZ-14_1
GGTTCGGAAGGACGGGGAGAGGATGAGCGCGATCATTCGCTCCTGGAGGCGGTCGTCACCCCCATCGGCGAGCTCCGCCGCCAGCGCCCGGAGTGCCGGGTCGTCCCGATGGGTCTCTTCCCGGCCCAGGGCAAAGCGGAACCAGTGGGCGACGAAGCATTCGGCGACCTGCGGGCTCGCCGCCATGCGCTCGATCGCGTCGATCGGGCCGGCGACCTCGACGTCCCCCGCCCGGAGGGGCAGCTTGCCCGAGGCGTCGACGGCGCAGCCGTTTTCCTCGTCCCGCCAGCGGCCGAGGGCGTCGTAGTTTTCGAAGGCGAAGCCGGTGCCATCGATCGCCTCGTGGCAGCTCTGGCAGTCGGCGCCGACCGTGTGGGTCTTCGAGACGTGGTCCCGCGTCGTGCAGACGTCCTCCGGGGCCGTGTCCGACGCGCCCACGGAGTCGAGCACCTCCGGGGGCGGCGGGGGGGACGGCGAGCAGAGCAGCCGGTCCATGATCTTGACCCCCCGCAGGATGGGGGAGTGACCAATCCCGTGGGAGGTGGCTGCCAGGAAGCCGGGCTGGCTGAGGATCCCGCGACGCTGGCTCGGATCGAGGCTGGTCAGGACGAGCCCGTCGGCCTCGGCCGGCGCGTCGACCCCGAACATCGGCGCGACCAGCTCGTCGACGAAGCCGTAGTCCCCGAGGAGCAGGGACCGGTAGGAGTCGTCTTCGAAGAGGGCCTTCTCGAGGTAGCGCTCCGTCGCGTCGGCGAGGCGTCCGCGAAGCCGGGGGCTGAAGGCTGGAAAGGTCTCCCGGTCGAGGTTGAGCTCGTCGAGCAGGTAGAGCCCGAGCCAGTCCCAGAGGAAACCGGTCAGGACCTCGCGGGCCCGCTCGTCTTCCATCATGCGCCGCGCCTGGGCTTCGAGGCCGGCGTCGGTCTGGAGCAGACCTGCCGCCGCGGCGTCGAAGAGCTCTTGGTCCGGCATCCCGTCCCAGAGCAGATAGGACAGCCGAGTGGCGAGCTCGTAGTCGGTCAGGGGTATCGCGCCCTCGGCGGTTCCCGGGGCCTCCGCGGCCGGGTTCCCGAGCTCCGGGCGGTAGAGAAAGTAGGGGGATTCGAGGAGCCCGGTCAGCACCATCTCGACGCCAGGGGCGAAGCCGAAGTCCCCGACCGAGGCCCGGACGAAGGCGTCCAGCCGTTCCCCCTCGTCCCCGTCGTCGAGGGGTCGTCGATAGGCCCGGCGGGCGACCTGCTCGGCGATGCGGAGGGCGCAGTCGACGGTGTCGGCGCCGGTCGTCTCGTCGCAGGGGCTCCACCGGTCGAGGTCGGCGACGGCGGCCGCGGCGACGGCGGCCGCGGCCTCGGCGAAGCGCTCCACCGCCAGGGCCGAGGCGGACTGCCCTTGCACGGCGTCGTCGAAGGCTCCGACCCGTTCGTCCGACAGCAGGTCGAGCTCGGGCAGCGTCACCCCGGGGAAGACGTCGGAGACCGTGCGCTGGTACTCCGTCGCGGTGAGCCGTCGAATCGGGGCGTGGAACGGGGCGTCGACCGCTTCGACGTCGTCCACCGGCGGGGCTTCTCCCGGCCTGGCCGGGTCGTCACCGCCGCTTCCCGCCGATGCGATGACCCCCTGGCAGCCGGTCACCGCGGGGGAAAGACCCAGCAGGATGAGGAGCGATGCGCCCGCCGGCAGAAGGGCGCGAGAAGAAGTAGGGCATCGCGAGGTGCGTCTCATCCGGTCGTCTCCCAGGCCAGGACGGTCCACAGGGTCTCAACGCATCAGTGCGGCGTCCATGAGGAGAACGATCAGCCCGGTCGGGTGAGCTGGGGAACGAAACGCCGACGTTCCCGGGAGGCTTGCTCTGGGCGGGCCGCCCCCGTACGGTCTCGCTCGGTCCGGGCCCCTGCGTCCCGGGAACCTTTATCGGCGCAACCACCCATGTCCCACCACTCCCACGAGACCATGGTCGAGACCCCCGAGCAGGCTGCCTTCCTGGACGCGCTGGACGACGCCGTCGACCGGCATGCGCTCCTGGCGCATCCCTTCTATCAGGCCTGGAACGCCGGAACCCTGTCGAAGGACGTGCTGGCCGAATACGCCAAGCAGTACTTCGCCCAGGTCCTGGCCTTCCCCACCTACGTGAGCGCGGTCCACAGTCAGTGCGACGACCTCGAGGCACGGCGCCTGCTTCTAGAGAACCTGGTGGAAGAAGAGCAGGGGCCGGACAACCATCCGGAGCTCTGGCTGCGCTTCGCCGAGGGCCTCGGCGTCGCCCGAGAGGACGTTCGAAACGCCACCCTCCTCCCGAGCACGGTCGAATCCGTGCGTCGTCTCCGGAGCCTGGCCCGCAGCGACGACTGGGGTGATGGGCTCGCCGCCCTCTACGCCTACGAGTCCCAGATCCCGGAGATCGCCCGCACGAAGCGGGAAGGGCTCACCCGCTGGTACGGTATCGACGACCCGCGGGCGGTGTCCTTCTTCTCCGTCCACGAGGTCGCGGACGTCGCCCACCGCAATCAGGAGCGGAAGCTGCTGCTCGAGCGGGGCCGGACCGAAGACGAGCGCCACCGCCGGCTCCAGGCGACGGAGCGGGCCGCGGAAGCCCTCTGGCATTTCCTCGACGGCATCGTCGACGCCTACGGCCCCGTTCAGACCTCGGCCTGACCGGGACCCCGGGACCGTCGGGGTCGGACCTACCCGGACGGGCCCTCGCCGGGCGCTCCATCGGTTGACCGGGCGGCCGGCCAGGCGTAGGCGGGCCGGGTGCGACGGTTGCCGAGCGTGCTGGCGGGCCTGGTGGGGCGACGCCCTCTCGTGGTGCTGATCGGTCTGGGTCTGGCCACCGCCGGGCTCGCCGCGGCCATCCCCCAGCTCCGCGCCGACCCCTCCCCCCGGAGTCTCGTCGCCGCCCTCGAAGGTCACCAGGCGACGGAGGCGCGCTTCGCCGAGCGCTTCGGCGAGGTCGGGCGGGTCGTGCTGCTGATGGTCTCCTCCGAGCGTCTCCTGACCGAGGAGTCCCTGGGGTATGTCCACGCGCTGTCGACGGGGCTGGAGGAGGCCCTCGGGGACCGGGTGGTCGCTCGGGTGCTCGGACCGACCACCACCCCCCTGGCCCGGCGGGGAGGGCCGGACGGGGCCCGCGACGCCGATGAGACCGGGCTCACCCTCGACGACCTCGACGCCGGCGGGGACGGAGACGGAGACGGTCTCACCCTGGACGACCTGGATGCCCCGGCGGAGGCCGCCGACGGTCTCACCCTGGACGACCTGGATGCCCCGGCGGAGGCCGCCGACGAGCTCACCCTGGACGACCTCGGATCCGAAGGGGACGGGGACGACGGCCCCCCGGGGATCGAAGATCTCGACCCCGAGACCCTGGACGCGGTGGGCGGGATCGTGCGCGCCGAGCCGGCCCGCTTTCCGATGGGGCTCGCATCCCTGTCCAACGCCGCGGCGGAGATCGACCGCGGCCCCCTGGTCGCCCCGGAAGCGGAGGTCGGGCCCGAGGACGTGGCGCGGGCTCGGGCGGCCTTCGACGGGCCGACCCTTCTCGACCGGCGGCTCATCTCCCCGGACCGGACCGTCGCCGGGGTCGCCGTGTTCCTCTCCGAGGCGGTCGACGATTTTCCCGCCGAGCGGAAGGCCGTCGCGGCGATCCAGGGGTGGCTCGACGACCACCCCCCGCCGGATGGCGCCGAGGTGCAGCTCGCCGGGCTGCCCTACCTCCACGTGTCGATCGTCGAGAAGATGGTCGCCGACCAGGCCCGGCTGATCCCCCTGACGGTGCTGATCTGTCTGGTGGTGCTCTGGCTGTCCTTCCGCTGGCTGCCGGCGGTGGCCCTGTCCCTGGCCGCCGTGCTCGCCACGACCGCCTGGGTGCTCGGGGGGATGGCGATCGTCGGCGAGAAGATCACCCTGCTGAACAACATCCTCCCGGCCCTGCTGATCATCATCGGCATCAGCTATTCGATCCATCTCCTCGGGCGCTATCGGGAGCAACTCCGCCGAGGTCAGGACCGGGACCAGGCGATCCGCACCACCGTCCTGGCGATGGCCGT
>DAPKRP010000835.1:0-4779 GCA_031800515.1 Polyangiaceae bacterium LLY-WYZ-14_1
CGCTTCCAGAAGATCGAAGTCGGTGAGCCCACCGTCGACGAGACCGTCGATATCCTCACCGGGCTCCAACCCCGTTACGAAGACCACCACGGGGTCAAGTACGAAGAGGATGCGATCCAGGCCGCCGCCAAGCTCGCGGACAAGCATCTGGTCGACCGCTTCCTGCCGGACAAGGCGATCGACGTCATCGACGAAGCGGGCTCCCTCGACCGTATGCGGGACGAGGCGGACCGGACCCACCGGGTGACCATCGCGGACATCGAACGGGTGGTCAGCCGGATGGCCAAGATCCCGGAAGCCTCCGTCTCGGCATCGGACCGGAAGTCCCTGGCGAACCTCGAGCCCGAGCTGCGGAAGTTCATCTTCGGGCAGGACGAAGCGATCGAAAAGATCACGAGCTCGATCAAGCTGTCCCGGGCGGGGCTACGGGCGCCGGACAAGCCGATCGGCAGCTTCCTCTTCAGCGGCCCGACGGGGGTCGGCAAGACGGAGCTGGCGAAGCAGCTCGCCCGGGTTCTCGGGGTCGAGTTCATCCGCTTCGACATGTCCGAGTACGTCGAGATGCACAGCGTGTCTCGGCTCATCGGGGCACCCCCGGGCTACGTCGGCTTCGATCAGGGCGGGCAGCTCACCGATGCCGTCCGGAAGCACCCCTATTCCGTGCTCCTCCTGGACGAGATCGAAAAGGCCCACCGGGAGATCTTCAACGTGCTGCTCCAGGTGATGGACCACGCGAAGCTCACGGACAACAACGGCCGGGAAGCGGACTTCCGCAACGTCATCCTCATCATGACGACCAACGCCGGCGCCTACGAGATGGCCACCAACACCATCGGCTTCGGTCTCACCGACGCCGACGCCACCTTCGACCGCTCCAAGGCGAAGTCCGCGATCGAACGGGTCTTCGCCCCGGAGTTCCGGAACCGCCTCGACGCTTGGGTCCTCTTCCACGGCTTGCCGAAGGAGGTCATCCGGAAGATCGTCGACAAGGAGGTCGGCCTGCTGGAAGCCCAAGTCGCGGAAAAGGGCGTGTCCATCGAGCTGACGGACGACGCCCGGGATTGGCTCGCGGAACACGGCTACGAGCCGACGATGGGCGCCCGGCCCATGGCACGGCTCGTCGAACGGACCCTCAAGCGTCCCCTCGCGGAGGCGATGCTGTTCGGCGAGCTGGTCGACGGCGGCGTCGCCCGGGCGGTGCTGAAGGACGACACGGTGGTCCTCGACGTCGTCGGCGCGGCCTCCTCCTCCTCCTCGTCGTCGAAGGACGGCGGGGCCTCCGGCGGCGACGGTCGCGGCGGCACGGGGGACGACGGCGGCGGCGAGGCCGCGGCGGCACGAGACGCCGCCGACGACGACGGCGGCGCCGCGGCGGCAGGTGACCGGCGGGAAGGCGGCGATCGAGGGGACGTCGATCCGACGCTCAACTGATCCCGTCGGGATGCCGGTGTTCCTCCTCGGCGACGAGCTCGCGTTTCCGCCCCCCGAGTCCGCGTCGGCGGAAGGGGTGGTCGCCGTCGGAGGGAACATCACCCCACAACGCCTGCTCCTCGCCTACGGCCAGGGGATCTTTCCCTGGCCCGTCGAACGACTGCCGCTCCTCTGGTTCTCCCCGGACCCCCGCTTCGTCCTCTTCCCCCAGGAGGTCCGCGTTCCTCGGTCCCTCCGCCGATCGATCCGGCGGGGCACCTACCGGGTCGTCGCGGACCAGGCATTCGACCAGGTGATCACCGCCTGCGCGGAGGTTCCCCGCCCCGGGCAGGACGGCACCTGGATCACCGACGAGCTGCTCGACGGCTACGTCGCGCTCCACGAGCTGGGCTACGCCCACAGCATCGAAGCCTGGGATGCGGACAGCGGCCGCTTGGTCGGCGGCCTCTATGGCGTCTCCCTGGGGCGGGCGTTCTTCGGCGAGTCGATGTTCGCCCGGGCCCCGGACGCGTCGAAGGTCGCCTTCGTGACGCTGGTCGGCAACCTCGCCGCCCGAGGATTTCACTTCATCGACTGCCAGGTCGAGACCGACCACCTGGCGCGGTTCGGCGCCCGCAACGTGCCCCGGGATGCCTTCCTGGCCGGCCTTCGGGCGGCGGTCGCGGCCGCACCGACGGCGGTGGGCCCCTGGACCCTCGACCTGGACCCCACCGCGGCGCTAGCGACGCTCTCGCGTCAGGGCTGAGCCGGGGCCTTCCCGCCGCCGGACGGCATCGTCACCCTTCCGCCCGCTCCGAGAGGAAGGCCCGGACCGACGCCCGCTGGGCATCCGCGGTGGCGGCGCAGAGCCGAATGGTCTCGAGGGCTGCGGAGAGATTGCGCGGAGCGCCGGGCAGCTCGGCGACCTTTCCGGCGAAGAAGGCCTCCACCTCCGCCGCCTTCGTCTCGGAGCAGAAGCCGTCGAGGAGATAGGGCATGTAGGCCAGGGCGTAGGGAGACACCGTCTCCTTGAGCTGGCCCCAGTTTTCCTGGACGAAGGCCCAGGTGTCCTCTCGGGTTCGATCGTCGGAGAGCTGGGCGGCGAGCACCGTCAGTCGCTCGTTGGCCCGGAGGCGGTCGTCGAAGACGAGACGCCGGCTTCGGTCGGCGAGCTCATCGTCCCGGAAGGAGGACAGGGCGACCAGTAGCGCCCGCCGGACCCGAGGCGTGCCCGCCTTGTCGAACATCGATTCCAGGTGGTCGAAGTAGCGACGGTCTCCGATCTCCGCCGCGATCACGAGGGCGGTGTCGAAGAGCTCCGGCGGCGCCTCGTCGAGATGGAAGTCTTCATCCCGCCGATAGCCGGTGAGGGAGCGGGCTGCGCGCACCGCCTCGTTCAAGACCGGCCGCTGGTCGGCGACCTGGACCATGTAGCGGATCACGTCCGCCCGAAGCCGGGAGGTGGCCGCGCTTTCCCGCCGGTTCTTCTCGAGCCCGAGGCGGTCGTAGTGGCGCTCGTAGAGCGCTCGGGCGTAGCGGCGAAACTCCGCCGACTGATCCTCCGAGACCAGGTGCTCCTCCACGAAGGCCAGGACGTCCATCGGCGCGATGGCCACGGGGCGACTGTCGTCGGTGGTGAAGCGACCGTAGAGGCTCAGCACGTCCGCCGCGGGGAACGCCCCGGACTTGAAGCCCGCGTTCAAGGCGCCGACGACGGAGAGCTTTTCCCCCGGAGTCAGGTCGTCGAGTCCCCGTCGCCGGAGGTCGTCGAGCTGGTCCGTCGGCATCGTCCAGAGGTAGTAGCCCGTGCCCTCGGCGTCGGGATGGAACCACTGGGGGCACCTCTCCGCGCCTTCGAGGGGGATCGCCTGCTCCGCCTCCGTGACCAGGGCACAGGTTCGGCCGCCGCCGGCCCAGCGCAGGCACATCGGGATCTGCCACCGGCCTTCCGCCTCGACCGTCGAGCCCGCGGGTCGGTAGCGTTCCTGCCGGACCTCGACCCGGATCCCGCCGCCTTCCTCGTCGCAGGCGAGGCGGGTGGCGACGGTCGGGATGCCGGGTTGCTCGATGAAGGTCCGGAGCGAGGGGGTCAGCGGCGATTCCGCTTCCGCGTCGAGGGCGGCGAAGAAGTCCTCCGACCGCGCCACGCCGGCCCGGCGGTTTTCCCGGAGGTACCGCCGCACCGCGTCCCGGAAGGTCGTCTCCCCGAGCCACCGCTCGTACATCGCGAGGACGCCCGCGCCCTTGCCATAGGTGATGGTGTCGAAGGCGTTGTGGATGTCGTGGCTCGACGCGATGGGCTGGCGCACCTGGCGTGCGCTCGAGAGCCCATCCACCCGCATGGCCTGCATGATCCAGAGCCGGTCATGGAGCTCCGGCTCGTCCCGGGGGGACCAGGCGGCGACGGACTTCGATTCGACCCAGGTGGCGAATCCTTCGTTCAACCAGAGGTCGTTCCACCAGGCGAGGGTGACCTGGTTGCCGAACCAGTGGTGGGCGAGCTCGTGGGCCATCGTGCCCGCGAAACGCATCTTCTGCCCGCCCGGGGCGGACTCGGGATCGATGAGGAGGAGCGTATCCCGGAAGGTCACGGCGCCGGCGTTTTCCATCGCCCCCGCGCCGAAGTCGGGCACGGCGATGATGTCGAGCTTCTCGTAGGGATAGCCCGTGCCGAAGTACTCCTCGAGACCGGAGAGCAGCACCGGGGTGTGCTCCATGGCGTAGGCGAGGAGCTCGCCTTCGCCCCGCACCGCCACGCCCCGGAAGGGAAGCGGGCGACTGCGGATGTCGTTCGGGGGGATCTCGGATTCCACGAGGTCGAAGGGGCCCACCGCGAAGGCGACCAGATAGGTCGGGAGCGGCCGGGTGCGCTCGAAACGCACCCGCTTCCGGTCGTTCACCGCGTCCGTCTGGCTTTCCGCCGGGGCGTTCGAGATGGCCACGTCCTCCGGCCGGACGGTGAGGGACAGGTCGTAGGGGGTCTTGAAGCGGGGCTCGTCGAAGCAGGGGAAGACGGTGCGGGCCGACAGGGGCTCGAACTGGGTGAAGACGTAGCGGTCGTCACCGACGCCGACCTGGTAGGCGCCCTGCAGGTTCTTCGCGTAGGGCGCCGACCAGACGATGCGGAGGATCGCAGCCCCGGGGCCCGCTTGCTGCGGCAGGGACAAACGGGCGAGGCCCTCATCGTCGACCTGGGTCCAGGTGGCCTCGAGGGGCGCCTCGTCCCCGAGCACCTGCAGGGTGGCTTCCTTGACATCCAATCCCTTCCCGTGGAGCAGGATCTCGTCGGTTCGCCGCACCAGGTCGACGTCGATGCGGACGATACCGAAGAGCGCCTCCCGGGACGGGTCGACGGAGAGGTCGAGGGCG
>DAPKRP010000836.1:0-3338 GCA_031800515.1 Polyangiaceae bacterium LLY-WYZ-14_1
GGGGCTCCGGGACCGGATCGCCGTCCGTCGGGCGATGCGACGCAGGGACCGGGCGACCTGCAGCCGCACCGCCCGCGCGGGGTCCGCCCGGGCATCCTGGAGCGCCGGGAGCGCCGCGAGCTGACCGAGGGCCCCTAGCGCGGCCGCGGCCGCCGTCCGGACCGCCGGGTGGGGGTCGTCCCGGAGCGCCCGGGCCAGCGGCCGCACGGTCCCGGGATCCCGCGAGCTGCCGAGGAGCAAGGCGGCCCGGGCCCGAGCCCGGAAGCTGGTCGACCCCTCGAGGACCTCGGCCGCCTCCTGCCAGGCCACCGGAGGCTCCCCCGGCGCCGGCTGAGCCCGCCCGACGGCCACGGCGCCTGGGAAGACCAGCAGAGCCACGAAGGCGGCTTCAAGTCGCCTGCGGGCCGGCCGACGGGTCGTCCGGGCAGCCGTCTTCGTCCTGGTCGTTCTCGAAGTCGACGGGTTCCCGGGGGCAGCGGTCATCCGCATCGAGCACCCCGTCGAGGTCGTCGTCCGGGTCGAGGCAGCCATCGTCGTCTTCGAAGCCATCCCGGTCCTCGGCGAGCTGCCGGCATTGGTCCTGGTCGTCGGGTACGCCGTCGAGGTCCGCATCCCGCACCCTCGGTCCATAATGGACGGCAGCAAACGCCCGGACCCGAGGGACCCCCACCCCATCCGTGAGCCCGGCGCCGACACCGGCGGTGAGGGCCAGCGCGTCGAAGCGGAAGCGCGCCGCCGCATCCACCTCGACGGCGGTGCGCGCCGCATCCTGAAAGGGGGCCCGGGCGTCGACCGTGGTCCGGAGCTCGAAGAGGAGGGTCGGGGCCTGGGGAGCGGGGATCGGCACCGCCAGCCCGAGGGCGGCATCGAGCTCGTCCCGGAGGGTCACGCCGAGAAGCTCCCGCTGGTCGAAGCGATGAAGCCACCCGAGGCTGAGCGCCGCGCCGAGGCCGAACAGGTGGTAGTCGGCGATGGCGCGCAACTCGGTTCGAGCGTTCGGCTCGCTCACGAAGGACTGATCCGTGCCCGAGGGCAGCACCAGCTGGCCCTGGAAGGCGAGACCGAACCCCTGGGGCCGCTCTCGGACGGGCCGGGCGGGCTCCCCCACGGCGCGCACCAGCAGCCCGAGCCGGACGTCCCCGGCGGCGGCGGGCACCAGGCTGTCCCGGTCGTCGGCGAGGGCCTCCGCCTGGCCCCGCTGGTGGATGACGAAGGGGACCGAGATACCCGCCGCGATCCGGCCGCCGAATCCGAGGCTGCCGGTGAATCGGCCCCGCAGCCGATGGTCGAGCACGGGGCGCTCGTTGCCGCTGCCGGCATCCCGGACCAGGAGCGACTGGTTCTCGTAGCCCATCCACAGACCGAGGTCCCATTGCTCCGGACCCGGCGGTCGCGTCGCTGGAATGGTCAAAAAGCCCGAGGCGTCGAAGGCGGGACGGAAGCGGTCGAGCTCGACGGACCGTTCGTCGAGGAGGCTCTGGGCTTGGCCCCGGGAGGGCGCGCTCAGGAGGATCGCCGTGAGCAGGAGCAGACCGCCCCAGGCCCGCCGGTCGGTCCCCTGGTCGTTCCGAACGGGAGCCTCCACGCTCACACCACCCGCAGCCGGCGCCGGTCCTCCCCGGGCGTCGCCTCCGGGGAAGCGGGCGCGGGGAGCCCCGCCGTCCGTCGGGGGCCGGAGACGGTGACCCCGCCGAGCCCGGCCTCCGCGTCCCCGGCCTCCGCCGTGACCGGCCCGGCCAGGCCGAAGCCCGGGAGGGTCGGATCGAGGAGGTGGCTCCCCCGGACGTTCCCGAGGGCGGCGAGCATGCTGTCCCGGGCCTGGGGCGCCAGCGCCACGAGCTCCTGCAGCAAGCCCTTCATCCGTTTCCGCATGAGATCTTCCTGAGACCCGCAGAGGTCGCAGGGGAGAATCGGAAATCCCTGGCCGGCGGCGAAGGCCGCGATGTCCGCTTCGGCGCAGTAGAGGAGGGGCCGGATCACCGTGTTCCGCCCATCCTGGCTTCGAAGCTTCGCCGGCATGGCCCCCAAAGACCCGCCGAAAAGGAGGTTCATCAGCAGGGTCTCGAGGGCGTCGTCCCGGTGATGTCCCAGCGCGATCTTGGTGCAGCCGAGGGCTTCGGCGGCGTTGTAGAGAATGCCCCGACGAAGGCGACTGCACAGGGAGCAGTACGTCGCCCCCTCCGGCAGGCGGTCGGTGACGATGGAGTAGGTGTCTTCGGCGAGGATCCGAAAGTCGTATCCTTCCGCCTCCAGCCAGCGCCGCAGGGGGGAGCCGTCGTAACCCGGATGTCCCTGGTCGAGATGGACCGCCACGACCTCGAAGGAAAAGGGCGCGCGACGCCGCGCCCGTTCGAGGAGATGCAGCATCGTGTAGCTGTCTTTGCCGCCGCTCACACAGGCCATCACCCGATCGCCCTCTTCGAGCAGATGGAAATCGGAGACGCAGCGGGTAAACGCGCGACCCAAGCGCTTTTCCAGGCGGTCCCTCGGTGGTCGGGAAGGCGTCGGGGGGGAGGAGGACATCGGGGGTGAGGTGGTGTCCCGAGGGCCGCCGGGGCGCAACCTGCGTGCAATCCCAGACACGCCGGCGCCTCCGCAGCGTGCAAAGAGCTGCACGCTCGATGCCATCCCCGTGGGGCGGTTGACGTTAAGCGGCGTTCCTACTGTCCGATTTGTCCCTCACTGCTATCGTCGCCATGATGGGTCGAGCTCACCAGCGTCGGGATCCACGGATGCCGCTTTCCCTGGAGGTCCGCTTTCTACCGGCGGACGCGGCGGCCGACGCGCCGGCCCCCGGGGAACCGGCGGGGACCTCCGCCGACGCCGACGGGCTCGCGCCGGTGACGGAAGGTCCTCGCTCCGGCCGGACCGAGAATCTCGGCCGAGGCGGCGCCTTCATCCGCTGCCTCGGGTCGAGCCCGGCGGTCGGCACCGCGGTGCAGCTGTCCCTGGACGCCCCGGCCCTCCATCAGCCCCTGGAGCTCCGGGGAGAGGTTCGCTGGGTCTCCGACGAGCCCCATGAACCGGCGGGATTCGGCGTGCGATTCATCGAAGCGGATCGCCGAGCGGCGGCCGCCCTCTCCGCCCTGCTGACCGCCCAGTCCCTGGTGGGACGGATCGAGACCGCCGCCGGCAGCCCGGCGGAGGACGCGGGGAGCCCGCCGCAGGCGCCCGCCGAGGGGGCGTTGGGGTGAGCCCGCGCACCTTGTCCGGCGGCAGTCGGCGCCGGCTGCCCTCTTCCCGCCCCCCGTCCTCGAAGGGGGCCGCGGTCGTCCGGGAGCTTCGCCCACCGAAGCGCGGGGTGCCCCCGGTCGGCAGCCTGCCTCCGCGACTGCCCA
>DAPKRP010000837.1:0-6507 GCA_031800515.1 Polyangiaceae bacterium LLY-WYZ-14_1
GGCGACCTTCGCCCTCAAGACCTACCCGGTTCGGATCGAACGGGTGGGGGAGGGCACGGGCACGGTCTCCGATCCGCTGGTCGGGATCGATTGTGGCGAGATCTGCGAGGTCGAGGTGACCCACGGCACGATGCTGATGCCGGAGGCGACGCCGAGCGCCACCTCGGTCTTCTCCGGCTGGGAGGGGTGCGCCACGACGGACCCGACCTGCGGGGTGCTGGTCACCGAACCGACCACGATCCAAGCGCGCTTCGACCTCGCTCCCCGGGGGCTCCTGGTCCGGAAGGACGGCACCGGCAGCGGGACCGTCGTCTCGGACCCCGCCGGGGTGGATTGCGGGAGCGACTGTGAAGAGATCTATCTGGACGGGGAACGGGTCACCCTGACCGCCACCCCGGACGAGGCGAGCTCGACGTTCACCGAATGGTCCGGGGCCTGCAGCGGGCGGGACCCGGTCTGCACGGTCTCGATGACCGAGGCTCGTAGCACCACCGCCACCTTCACTCTGATCGACCGCCGCCTCTCCGTCCGCACCCAGGGCGGTGGCTCCGGGACGGTCACCTCGGACCCGGCGGGCATCGACTGCGGGGCCGACTGTGCTGAAGAGATCCCCCACGGCACCTCCGTGACCCTGACCGCCACGCCGGACGCCGGAAGCTCGTCCTTCGAGGGCTGGGGAGGCGCCTGCAGTGGGTCGGGGCCGACCTGTACCGTCGCGATGGACCGAGCCCGGGACGTGGTCGCCCGGTTCGCCCTGCTACCCCGCTCGCTCCGCGTCACGACGGACGGCACCGGTGCCGGGGCGGTGAGCTCCGCCCCCGCCGGGATCGATTGCGGGAGCGACTGCGACCAGGACTTCGACCACGGGACCTCGGTGACCCTCACCGCCGCCCCGAACACGGGGACGTCCCGCTTCGCTGGATGGGGGGGAGCCTGCTCCGGGTCGGGCGCGACCTGCACCGTCGAGATGACCCGCGCCCGCGCCGTCACCGCCACCTTCGAGCTGCTCGATCGACGGCTCACCGTCCGCGTGCGGGGGAGCGGCGCCGGGACGGTGACCTCGAGCCCGGCGGGGATCGGCACCTGCGACTCCGGCGACTGCACCGCCGATTATCCCCACGGCACCCGGGTCACCCTGACCGCGGCGCCGAACACCGGGACCTCGCGCTTCGCCGGATGGTCCGGTGCCTGCGGCGGGGGTGGGACCACCTGCTCGGTGACCATGGACCGGGCGCGGACGGTCACCGCGCGCTTCGAGCTCTTGGACCGACGCCTGACCGTCCAGGTGCGGGGCAACGGCGCCGGGACGGTGACCTCGAGCCCGACCGGCATCTCCTGCACCCGCGGGGACTGCCGGCGCGATTTCCCCCACGGCACCCGGGTGACCTTGACGGCGGCGCCGAACACGGCGAGCTCCCGCTTCACCGGATGGGGCGGCGCCTGTCGCGGCGGGGGAACCACCTGCACGGTGGACATGACCGCTGCCCGGACGGCCACCGCCACCTTCGAGCTGCTGGATCGGCGCCTCGACGTCACCACCACCGGGCCCGGAAGCGTCACGTCGTCACCGTCGGGGATCGACTGCGACGAAGACGCCGCCGACTGTGCGGAAACCTATTCCCACGGCACGACGGTCACCCTGACCGCCACGCCCGGGTCCACCGGTACCTTCGTCGGCTGGTCCGGGGCCTGCAGCGGGTCGAGCCCGACCTGCACGGTGCCGATGACCGCCGCCCGCTCGGTCACCGCGACCTTCCGCCTCGTCTTCAACGCCCTGACGGTCCGACGGTCCGAGGTGACCTTCGGGACCGGGCGGGTCACCGGGACGGGCATCGATTGCGGCGCCGACTGTAGTCAAAGCTTCGTCAAGGGGACCACGGTGACCTTGACCGCCACCCCGGACCGCAACTCCCGCTTCATGGGCTGGTCCGGTGCCTGTTCCCATTCCGCCCGGACCTGCACGGTGGTGATGAGCGAAGCCCGGGAGGTCACCGCCCGCTTCCTGCCCGTCCTGCGCACTCTGGACGTCGACCTGACCGGGTCCGACACGGACACCACGGTGCGCCTCATCGGTGGCGGGGGGGTCCGAACCTGCGACCGGTCCGACGCCTGCCGCTTCAGCTATTCCCACGGCGACGAAGTCACCCTGGAGGTCGTCCTGGACCGGGAGGCGGGGGCGTTCATCTCCCGCTGGGGCGGCGCCTGTAGCGGCACGGCGGGGACCGACCGCCGCTGCGGCGTGTCGATGACCGCCGACCGGGACGTCACCATCCTCATCTCGATCTTCGGCTGACTCGGGTCCTCCGAGGGCGCCAAGGGGCGGTCCGTGTAGCCGGGTTCAATTCCGGACCGGCCCGAGGTTGGCCCGTAGAAAGCCGATGATCCGAGCGTACATCCGGCGCACCACGTCCGGCTCGCTCACCATGTGGGTCTGACCCGCCAGCGGCAGAAAGACGTGAGGCCGCCCCGCCCGGAGGAGGGCGTCGCTCATCTTGAGGCCGTGGGTCAGGTAGACGTTGTCGTCCGCCGTGCCGTGGATGACGAGCAGCGGACGGGCGAGGTCCGGCGCGTGGGTCAGCACGCTGCTGTCCCGGTACCCGTCGGGGTTGTCCTCCGGCAGGCCGATGTAGCGCTCCGTGTAGTGGGTGTCGTAGTCCCGCCAGTCGGCGACGGGCGCCCCGGCCACGGCGACGTGGAAGACGTCCGGCCGCCGCATGACCGCCATCGCGGACACGTACCCGCCGAAGGACCAGCCGAAGATCCCGACCCGGGACAGGTCGAGCTCCGGGAGCCGTTCGCCGAGAGCCGTCAGGGCGGCGACCTGGTCGTCGAGGGGGACCGCGATGAAGTTCCCGGCGATCGCCCGCTCCCAATCGCGCCCCCGCCGGGGGGTCCCCCGGCCATCCGCGGCCACTACGACGAAGCCCTGGTCGGCGATCCACTGCTCCAGGAGGTACCGTCGTCGGGTCGACCGCACGACCCGGGCATGGGGGCCGCCGTAGACCGCCACGATCACCGGGTAGCGACGGTCCGGGTCGAAATCCCGGGGCCGGACGACCACTGCGCGCATCTCCCGATCGGTGACCGTCAGCCATTCGACGCGGGGGGAGAAGGGCAGGGGCGCGGCGGCGCTCGGGATCTCGTGCATCTCACCGGCGCCCCCCGGGGGATGGACCCGGTGGACCACCCGGCCGTCCTCCAGCTGAGCGATGTGGGCCCAGGCACCCTCCGGGCCGACGACCGCGTCGTGCTCCCCCCGATCCTGAGTCAGGAGCCGGGGAGGGCGAGAGCCGTCCAGGGCGACCTCGTAGAGGTGCAGCTCCGTCGGTTCCGGGCCGGCGAGGATCCAGACCGTGCCCCGGTCCTCGTCGACGTCGACGACGCTCTCGTAGCCCAGCTCCGGCTCGGTGAGGGCCCGCAGCAGGTCGCCCTCGGGGTCCCGCAGCTCGAGCTGCCAGGCCCCCCCGCGCTCCGTCGACCAGAGAAAAGCGCCGCCGCCGTCCACCCAACGGGGAACGGACTGGTCGAGGTTGACCCAGTCCGGATCCGTCTCCTCGTGGAGGAGGCGGGTCGTCCCGGCGGCGAGGTCGGCGGCGAGGACCCGGCTCGTCTTCTGTCGCCG
Source organism: Polyangiaceae bacterium LLY-WYZ-14_1 (assembly GCA_031800515.1). Lineage (GTDB taxonomy): Bacteria > Myxococcota_A > Polyangia > Polyangiales > DAPKRP01 > DAPKRP01. The sequence continues at coordinate 3,623 of DAPKRP010000837.1, forward strand.
GTCTTGGACCACCAGGGTGACGGGCCCGTCCTTCGGCACCTGGACGGAGGCCAGGTAGGGGTAGGCGTCCCGGTTCCAGTCGAGCCAGGTGGTCTCGCCGCCACCGATGCCGATCACCCCGAGGCGCACGGCGGCGTTCCGCTGTCCCGCCCGGGGGTAGGGGAAGGACCGGGCGGGGCGTTCCGGCCGGGTCGGGTCCATGAGATGGAGCACCTCGACCCCGTCGACGTCGGTCTGCTGGTAGACGAGCCGGGAGCCGTCGGGGGTCCACCAGTACCCCCGGTAGCGGCGCATTTCCTCCTGGGCGACGAACTCGGCGAGGCCGTGCTCGATCGTGGCGCTCGGACGGAAGGTCAGCCGGCGTTGGGTTCCCGCCTCGACGTCGATGACCCAGAGGTCGCCGTCCCGCACCGCCGCGACATGGCTGCCGGATGGGGACAAGCGGGGTGCGTTCGGGAACCCGCCCTCGTCCGGCAGGCGGCGGGCGGCGCCGGTCTCCCGGTCCACGAGATAGAGCTGGTCCGACAGGGGGACGAGCAGCCGGGCACCGTCCTTCGACAGCTCGAAGCGGGTGATCCCCTTCGCCGCGAGGCGCAGACGTTCCCGGCGGGCCTTTTCCTCTTCCGAGAGCGCTTCTTCTTCCCCGCCGAGGAGCGTCTCGGCGGTCAGGAGCACCCGTTCCTCCCCGGTCGCGAGGTCCAGGGCGTAGAGGTTTTGGACGAAGTCCCGGGGGCCGCTCCGGAGGTAGAGCACTTCCGAGCCATCCGGCGTGAAGGTGATCTGGCTGGGATGTCCCAAGCGAAAACGAAAGGTCTCAGCGTAGGCGTCGAGGAAGTCGGGGTTCACCAGGTTCTCCTGCGCCGCGAGCGCCGGGTAGGGGGCCCCGGGGCCCGCCTCTCCAGACGTCGGGGCGGCGGGAGCGCGCCTCCCGTCGGCGGCGGCCCCACAGCCCGGCCCCGCCGCCAGGACCAGTCCGACGAGGACCGCCGCGGTTCGGGGGGCGCAGAACAGGGACGCCAGAGGTTCGGAGGTCCGTCGGAAGGCCATCGGAAACGGGGTGCGCTCTTCGGTGCGTCTCGCCTATGGGGAACCCTGGGTCAACCCCGCTCCGGCGGGTCCGCCGGGGTCCGGGCGTGCCGTCAGCTCAAGGAAACGGCGTACCAGGGCCAGGGCGACGGTGGCGAGGCCCGCGCAAAGCCCGATCCAGAGCCCGACCGCCCCCCAGCCCAGGCCGTAGCCCAGCAGCAGGCCGATAGGGACGCCGATGACGTAGTGACCGACGAGATTGGCGACCAGGGGAAAGCGGGTCCGGCCGAGACCCCGGAGGGCGCCGGACCCGACCACCTGGAGACCATCGGCGACCTGGAAGGCGGCGGCGACCAGGAACAGGGGCCGCGCCGCCTCCACCACCGCGGGCAGGGGCGTCAGCACCCGCGCCAGGGGACCGGGCAGGGCGACGAAGGTCAAAGCGAACGCGGTCATCGCCAGGGCCGCGGTCCCGAAGGCGACGGTGCCGGCGAGGCGGGCGGCCGCATCCTCCCGGGCGCCGACGGCGCGTCCTACCCGCACCGTCGCCGCGATGCCGATGGCCAGGGGGAGCTGGAAGGTGATGCCGACCCAGCTGAGGGCCACGTTGTGGGCGGCGAGGATCTCCGTGCCGAGTCGACCGACGAAGTAGGTCACCAGGAAAAAGCTCAGGACCTCCGCCAGGAGGGCCCCGGCGATCGGCACCCCGAGGGCGAGTCCCCGGCGAAGCAGCTGGGGGTCCGGCAGCCGGGTGCGAGGAGCGACGGCCCGGGACCCGAGGAGGCGCCGGCAGGCGAGGACGGTCACCGCGCATTGCAACGTGGTGGACAGGGCGGAGGCCACCGCCGCGCCAGCGACGCCCAGGCCCGGCAGCCCAACCGGGGAGCCACCCACCGCGACGAGGGCATCGTCCCCGAAGACGAAGAGCCAGCTCGCCGGCAGGTTGACCAGGTTCGCCAGCACCATGCCGATCACCATGGGCCGGGTCACGTCGTGGGCTTGCAGGTAGCTGCGGGCCCCGATCAGCAGCAGGTAGGGCAAGAGCCCGGGCAGCCGCCAGAGGAGATAGGTCGCGGTGCCGGAGGCCACCTGCGGGTCCAGGCCGGCCGCCTCCGGGCCCGCCAGCACCGCCGCCACCCCCAGGAACAGCAGCCCGAGGGGAACCGTCGTTCCCGAAGCGAGCCAGCCCGCCTGCCAGAGCAAGGTGCGCGCCCGCTTCGGCCGGCCCGCCCCGACCGCCTGGGCGACCATCGGATCGAGGCCCACCATGATCCCGAGGCCGATGCAGCCGATGGTGAAGAAGAGGGTCTGGCCCAGGCCGACGGCCCCGAGGGCGACGGACCCGAGGCGACCGACCACCGCGAGGTCGACGGCGCCGAGCAGGGTGTTGCCCAGCTGGACGAAGGCGATGGGGCCGGCCAGGCGGGCGAGGTCCCGAGCCTCCTGGCGCAGCGCACCCATGGGCGCCCCAAGGTGAAGGCTGAGTCTCGGGAAGCCAACCCACCAATCCCCGGCCCGCGACACGTCTCCCGCCCTGGGAAGGACGTGGCCTTTGGTTGTGCCCGCCATCCTGCTAGACCAGGCCCCGCCGAGGCACTGGGTGCGGGACCGGCGGGTTGGACGGCCGGGTGACCCGTCCCGGGCCCCGGGGAAAGGGACGAGGTCCTCCGCCGACCATGCGCCGCGTCGAAGCCGTCTGCATTCGCGAGCCCGGGGACCCGGAGGTGCTTCACGTCGACCAGCTCGAGGTGCGGGACCCGGGCTTCGGGGAGGTGCGAGTCGAGGTCGCCGCCGCCGGGCTGAACCGTGCGGATCTGCTCCAGCGCCGGGGCCATTACCCGGCCCCCCCGGGCGCCCCC
>DAPKRP010000838.1:0-3459 GCA_031800515.1 Polyangiaceae bacterium LLY-WYZ-14_1
GTCTGGAACCAGATGAGCCCGCGGTCGACGCGGTCGTCGAACCAGAGGCCGTCCGGACTGGCGAAGAAGTTGTTCGTCTCCAGGTCCGACAGGTTCTGGTTGGTCGGGTCGGTGCCGTCCGCCGGGGCGCCAAAGAGGAAGATGTCCCACTGGAAAGAGGTCGCCGTCGGATCGTCGCCGTCTTCCCGCCAGCGGATGATGTGGCCGTGGGGGTTGGTCGGCCGGGGGTTGGCCGCGTCGACGTCCTGGGGCACGCCGCCGCTGTTGGTCCGGGGGTTCGTCCCTTCGTCGAGGCGACGGTTCCGGTTGTTGGTGAGGGTCATGTAGACCTCGCCGTTGGCCGGGTTGACCGCGCCCCACTCGGGCCGGTCCATCGGGGTGCCGCCCACCGCGTCCGCCGCGGTGCGGGTGTTGATCAGCATGTCCCCGAGGTCGCTGAAGCCCGTGGCCTCCGGGGTCAGGGCGATCCATTCGCCCGTGCCGTTGTCGTTGAACCGGGCGACGTAGAGGGTGCCCGAGTCGAGGATGGAACCGTCGGTCTGACCGGGGCGGTAGACGCCATCGGAGACGAACTTGTAGATGTATTCACCGCGCTCGTCGTCGCCGGTGTAGAAGACCACGGGCTCACCGGAGCGCGCCGGCGCCGGCCAGCACCCCTCGTGCTTGATGCGGCCGAGGTGAGTGCGCTTGACCGGGGTCGAGCTCGGGTCGTAGGGGTCGATCTCGACGACCCAGCCGAAGGTGTTCGCCTCGTTCCGGAAGTCGTCGGCGGCGGAGTCGCCGGTCGGGGTGGTGTCGAAGCGGGTGAACCGGTCGTCCGTGCCGGCGGTCTCCCAGGAGTAGGCGGACGATCCGTCGACGCCGTAGCGCGCCTTCTCCGGGGGCCTCGGGTCTTCGTCGGTCCGGAAGTAGGTGTGCCAGTTCTCCTCGCAGGTGAGGTAGGTGCCCCAGGGGGTGTAGCCCATGGCGCAGTTGTTGAGGGTACCCCGGGTCCGGTTGCCCTCCGGGCTGAAGGCGGTGACCATCTTCGGGTGGCCGGCGGCGGGCCCGGTGATCGTCATCTCCGTCTCGCCGGTGACGCGCCGGTTGAAGTTCGAGTCCTGGACGACCTCGAAGTCGCCTTCGCCGTTCTTGCGGATCTCCACGACGGAGACGCCGTGGGCGTTGATCTCCCGGACGACCTCCCCGACGTTGCCGTTCCGCGGGGAGAACTCGCCGGTCTCCTGATTCAGGTCCGCCGGGGCACCGTTCTCGTGCATGGCGCCCAGGATGAAGACGTTCTCGTGGTTGGTGACCAGGAGGCCGTTGTCCGAGTTGTTCGCGTCCGGACCGGGCAGGGGGAAGTAGCGCAGGCCGTCGTGGCCGGTCCCGGCGCGCCGGTCGAAGGTCTGGGGGTCGTCGGTGCCGTCGTTCGCGAAGGGCGCCACGCCGGGGGCGATGGGATCGCCGTAGGCGAAGAGCACGCGGGCCCGGTAGCCGGCCGCCAGGGTGACGGCGTCGCCGGTCTGGGTCGGGATGGAGTCGAAGGTCAGCTCGGTGAAGCGGTCGCCGTCGCCGTCGTCGCCGCAGCCGGTGGCGGCCACGCCGGCCAGGGGGGCCACGAAGCCAGCGGCGGCCGCGCCCGCGCCGAACTTCAGCACGCTGCGCCGGGACATCCGGGCGTCGAGCACCTCTTCAAAGGTGCGGTTGCCGGAGGTGTTCCGGCCTTCGTCGTCGTCATCGCCGCCGACGGCGACGATCGGAGGATCGATCTGCTTCCATTCTTCAGTGGTCATTGCCCTACTCCCATGATGATCCCGGGGTTCGGACGAACCTCGGGTGTCGCCGTCCCGAAGGACGGCCGGACCCTGGACCGCGTTCTGTCCCTGTGTGCGCCTTCCCTACTGGCGCGTAGTCAGATACAGTCTGATGGCTTCGTCGCGCTCGGGGCGGTCTGGCCGGGCGCGGGGTCGAGTCGGTGATCCACTAGGCGTGGTGCGATGGGTCGGGTGATCCAGGTCCCTTTGGGGAACGGAGCGACGAGGGAACACGTCACCGCCGTCGACGGCCCCTATCATCCAGTTTCCGCACCGGTTGGCAATCCAGGTGTTTGTGACAGTTTGCGCCGATTCCGGTGACAGCCGCCGACCATGGGCGCCGTTCTCCCTCGGCGGTTCAGGCGAGCAGCACCGCGCCTCGGGCGCAGATCGCGGCCACCGCCGGATTGGTGACGCGTCGCTCCGGACTGATCGCGTAGAAGCGCCACCGCACCCCTGCCGCCTCTCCCACGGGCTCGACGCCGTAGATCCCGCGGACGTCTTCCAGCATCGCCGTCGGCACGCAGAAGGCCCCGTAGCCCGCGCTGCCGAAGGCTTTCATCATCGCCGAGTCGCTGAACTCTCCGACCAGCCGGGGCTCGATCTCCTGCTCCCGGAAGAATCGGGTCGCCGCCCGCCGCAGGGTCGTGCCCTCGGCCGGGGCGAGAAAGGGCGCGCCGTGCAGGGACTGGGGAAAGTCCGAGCGGAGGGCCCGGGCCTGCGCTGGGGCGGCCACGAAGGCGACCCCCGTCTCCCCGAGCAGGTGGCTGAACGCGTTGACCCCAAACCCGGGGGGCAGGGGGGAATCCGCCAGCACCACGTCGAGGCGGTGGACCGACAGATCCGACAGGAGGCGATCGTGCCGGTCCTGCTGGCAGACGAGCCGAACGGGAAGCTCCAGCGTCGGCGCCAACAGATTCCGGGCCAGGGTCTTGGGCATTCCGTCTTCGACGCCGACCAGCAAGGGTGGCGGCCGGTCCGCCGGCTGGCCGTCGAGGGTCCGGAGCATCTCGTCGCCCAGTCCGAAGAGCTCTTCCGCATACCGGTAGACCACCGCCCCCGCCTCCGTCAGGGCAAGGCGCCGGCTTCCCCGGTCGAAGAGGGGCCGCCCGAGCTGCTCTTCGAGCTGCCGGATCTGCCCGCTCACCGTCGGGTGGGTCAGCCCCAGGGCTCGGGCGGCTGGCTGCACCCCGCCCTCCGCGACCACGGTTCGGAAATACAGCAGGTGATGGTAGTTCAGTCGGCGGAGGGGGTTCGCGGTCATGTTCGCCTGCTCGACATGAAGAGTCGAATCTTTCTGTCTTGCCGACATCACCCGAGGTCAACAGGGTGATCGGGCCGGACCGAGGTAAGGCTGCTGCCCTGGGCACGCCGTTCCGAACCCGCCCTCCTCGGAACGAGCGTCCCTGGGGTCCGACCCGCCGGGAGGGTCACCCGGCAGAAAGCGCAGGACGCCATCGTGCTCGACGTATCCAATAGGTCCCGGGTCGACGTCGCAGAAGTCGAACGAACCGGAGAGGTGCTGCTCCGGGCATTCCGCCGGGTCCTCGGGGAGCTCGGCCAGGACCAGGCCGGCCACCTCTTGCCCCTGGTCGGTGAGACCGTCGCCACCGGCGATGGCAAGGGGTCGACGCCGCCCGCCCTCGCCCCCGGCGCGCTCGAC
>DAPKRP010000839.1:0-6219 GCA_031800515.1 Polyangiaceae bacterium LLY-WYZ-14_1
GGCGCGCCCCGGTGACCACCCCGAGCTCCAGCAGAAACAGCGCGAGCAGGCCCTTGAAGGCGTCGACGAAGACGATGTGGAGCGGCTCGAAGCCCTCCGCCCCGACCATCGCCCCGACCAGGAGCCCGCCCACCAGAAGCAGGATGGACTTCCCGAAGAAGACCTCCTGCGCCAGCGCCCCCCAGGCGAGCCCCGGTGCCCCCGGTCCCGCTTCCTTGCTCACCCCCCGGCGGGCGAGAAACACCCCGGAGAGAATGCCGGGGGCTTCGAGGAGCGCGATGAACAGGGGGGCATAGGATTCGGCCTCGATCCCCTTCCGACCCAGGAACGTCGAGGCGACGGCGAAGGTCACCACGCTGACCGACCCGTAGTGAGCGGCGACGGAGGCCGCATCGGCCCGCCGGAGACGCAGCCCCCGCAGCACGGGATAGGCCAGCAGCGGCAGGACGAGCCCGAGTCCGACGATGGCGACGGCCTTCGGCGCCAGCACCCCGATGGGGTGCTCGGTCAGCTCGACCCCGCCCTTCAAGCCGATGGCGAGCAAGAGGTAGAGCGACAGGGCCTCGTAGATCGCCGGAGGCAGTCGGAGGTCGGACTTGGCCAGCCGCGCGAGGAGGCCCAGGGCGAAGAAGGGGACGACCGGATCCATGGGGAAGGGATCGGGAGGACGCCCCGGGGCGCCTCCCAAAGCTCGGGCTCATCCCGCGTCCGGGCCCCCCGGTCAAGGCCGGATCCGCGGGGATCAGCGGCGGGACCAGGGAACGGCGACGACGTCGTCGATCGCCCGGGCCCCGGTGCACAGCATGAGCAGTCGGTCGACGCCGAGGGCGTTCCCCGTGGATGGGGGCAGCCCCGCCCGGAGGGCGCGCAGGAAGCGCTCGTCGATGGGAGGGGTCGCCCGACCGGACCGGCGCCGCGCGTCGAGCTCGGACTGGAACCGGCGCCGCTGCTCCTCCGGGTCGGCGAGCTCGTCGAAGCCGTTGGAGAGCTCGAGGCCGCCGGCATAGGCCTCGACCCGACGGGCGACGGTGGGGTCCGTGGGCTCGAGGCGCGCCAGGCTCGCCATCGACGCCGGCCAGTGGGTCAGAAACACGCCCCTCCCGGTGGCCTCCAACCCGGGCTCGACCTGGTCGACGAGAGCGCGGAAGAAGGCTTCGTCGGAATCCCGGAGCGTCTCGTCCATCGACCGGTCGGCGAAGCGGCGGAAGGCGTCCCGCATGGTCATCCGCGGCCAGGGCGGCGTGAGGTCGATGGTCGCGGCGTTCCCGGCTCCGCCGGGGACCCGGAGGCTGCCGTGGACCGCCTGCGCCACCGTGGTCACCAGGGCCTCCGTGTCCGCGATGAGCCCGTCGAGCCCGGCCCCCGCCGTGTACCACTCGAGGAGGGTGAACTCGGGCTGGTGCCGGGGGCCGTGCTCCCCCTGGCGGAAGGATCGGGTGATCTGAAACACCCGATGGAACCCGGCGGCGACGAGCCGCTTCATCTGGAGCTCGGGGCTCGTCGCCAGATAGCCCAGGGGCGCTTCGACGGAGCCGACGGGGAAGGGGTCGAGGTGAAGATCGAGCCCCGGGTTCCGGACCAGGAGAGGGGTCTCCACCTCGAGATAGCCCCGGGCCTCGAAAAACCCCCGGACCGCTCGAAGGAGCGTCCCCCGGGCGAGGAGCAACGTTCGCCGCCGCCCACCTTCGGCGTCGAACCAGGCCCGGTCCGTCGCCTCGTCGTCGAGGCCGTCCCCGCACCCCGCGGCAGGAAGCTCGGGCTGAGCTGGGCGGTCGGCCATTCCACGCCCGGACACGGCGGACGGGCGCCTACTTCTTGACCCGCTCCGAGTAGGTCCCGGTCCGGGTGTCGATCTTCAGGGTCTCCCCCTGCTCGACGAAGAGGGGCACCTGGACCTCGAGGCCGGTTTCCATCTTCGCCGGCTTCATCACGTTGGTGCTGGTGTCGCCCTTGAAGCCGGGCTCGGTTTCCGTGACCTGAAGCTCGACGAAGGTCGGCGGGGTGACGTCGATCGCCTGCCCCTCGTAGAACAGGACGTCCACCATGGTCCCGTCCAGCAGGTAGTACTGGTTCTCTCCGAGCTGCTCGTTGGTGAGGGTCACCTGCTCGTAGTTGCTGGTGTCCATGAACACCCGGCCGTCCCCCTCCGGGTAGAGGTACTGCATCTGCCGCTCGTCGAGGTCCGCCTTTTCGAGCTTTTCGCCGCTACGGAAGGTTCGGTCGAGGACGGCGCCGGTCATCATGTTCTTCAGCTTGGTCCGGGTGAAGGCCTGCCCCTTCCCGGGCTTGACGAACTGGCTTTCGACGACGACGTAGGGCGCCCCGTCCAGGCGGATCTTCAGGTTTTTCCGGAGGTCGGAGGTCTCGTACACCATGGCTCGGGTCTTCCTTGGCTTCTACTCGACGGAGATGCGTTGTTCGGCCAGCACCGGCCCCGCCGGCTGGGCCCGGGATGCGCTCTGTTCGACGGTCAGCCGGACCACGAATCGATCGAAGGGCGTGGTGAAGTGCACGAAGCCTTGCCTGGCGTCGGGCTGGTAGTCCAGCGACCCCGCCTTGACCGGCGCCGGATCGACCCCCTGCACCCAGACGACGAAGGCGCGCATGCCGCTGCCGAAGCGGGGCGGTGGCGGCAGGTTCTTCACGTCGAAGGTGACCCAGCTGTTGCCCCCTTCGAGCCGCTCGACCCGCACCTTCCCGTCGATCCCCGGCGCCCGGGACGTGCCGGTGAAGGTGAGCTCCATCGGCCCTCCGCAGCCGGCGAGGGCCATCGGGAGGAGGGCGGCGAGGAGCCGGAGCAGGGGCAGACGGGACGGGGGCGGGCTCGTCATCGCGGGGCGCGGTCCGTAGCAGTTTGTGGCGAGATCGCAGCCCCGGCCATCGCACATCCCCGCCCTCCGGGGGGCCGGGGCGCCGGTCCCCGCCCCAAGGCACCGGTCTCCGGACCGGGGCGCCGGTTGCCATCCCGGGGTCGCCGCGGTAGCTCCCGCGGGTGCTCGAGGCCGACGAAGAGATCCGCGAGATCAAGAAGGAAATCATCGAAGCGCGGGGTCTCGTCATCAAGACGAACAACCTCACCAACAGCCTCGCCGCGGACATCAAGGCCATCGCCAAGCGCCAGGCCGGCTACGAGCAGCGCTTCAACTGGAACAGCGCCATCGCCTACGTGCTCTTCGCCAGCCTCGCCTTCCTGGGGCTGAAGCTCGCCTCGGACGCCCAGATCAGGGAGATCGCCGCCGAGCAGACCGAGCTCGAGCGCAAGGTCGACGAGCTCGAGTCCCAGCTGGCCGAGGAGAACCGGCGGGCCGAGCAACGGGCCCGGGCGCAGACCGCCGCCGGCGAGTTCTACGACCTGGTGCGCCAAAAGCGCCGGGCGGACGCCGTCGAGGCCTACGACGAGCTCCGGGAGATGCCCCTGTCTCCGGCGGAGGAGGCTTTCTTCCGGGATATCGTCGACCAGTTTCGCCTAGACCTCTCCGTCAAGAGCTACCGTCAGGGGCTCGACCTGGTGCGCACCGGCCGCTACGCCGAGGCCGCGGAGGCCTTCGAGGAAGCCATCCGACTTCGGGAAGGCGCGGCCCACATCCCCCGGGTGCGCTTCGAGCTGGCGAAGACGCTTCGGCGCCTGGACAAGCAGGGGGAGGCCCTCGTCCTCGCCCAGGCGGTCCTGCAGCAGAACGTGGACCCGGAGATCCACCCGGAGGCCACCTGGCTCCTGAGCCAGTGCGCCGAAGAGCTCGACCGGATCGACCAGGCTCGGGACGCCCTCCGGGAGCTCATCCGGAAGTGGCCCCGGTCGGCCTTCGCGCCTCAGGCGCGGCGCCACCTCGGCGAGCTCAACCTCCAGGTGCTTCGGAGCGGCCGCCGCGGCTGACCCGCGGGTCGCGGCCCGGGGGTCGGGGCCGACCCGGCTCAGAAAAACCCGAAGCCCTGCTCCGCGTGCTCGTAGAGCAGAGCGGCGAGCTCCTCGTGGTCGTCGGCGCTGCCCCCCGCGTGCCGTTCGCTCCGCGGCGCATCGGACGAGGTGGTCCGGTGGTTCGGGCACCCCGGGGTCCCGCATTCCACCTCTCGGACCCCAACGTAGATCGCTCGGCTTCCACATCTCGGGCAAGATTCCCGCATGTCAGAGGACTTAGCAGCGGACGCCCACCGGGACGAGGGGCCGAAAAGACGGAGCCAGCCGGGGATCCGGGGGCTCGCGTGACCGGGCTTCCTTGACCTCGGGCCTCCGGGGCGGTCTGCTCGGGGCCATGGGAGACCGTCTTCCCGGGCAGGGGGACCGCCCCCGCGTCGCCTTGATCGGATCCGGCGGCGCGACCAAGGGCATCGCCCACCTCGGCGTGCTGAAAGCGTTGGAGGAGATCGACGTGGACGCGGACATCGTCATCGGGGCGTCCACCGGCGCGATCTGCGGCGCCTTCTACGTCCAGGGCTATTCCGCCGACCAGCTGGTGGACTGGCTCCGGCCGTTCTGGCGGCGCCAGGACAAGTCCGGCCTTCGGGGGGACCATTTCCTCGGCCTGCCCAATCTGGAACAGCTTCGCCGCCCCGGGTACCTGGGGAGCGGGCTCTTTTCCATCGACGCCTTCGAACGGTTCCTCCGGCGGAAGCTCCCGGTGAACGACTTTCGTCGCCTCGACAAGACCTTGCTGGTCACCGCGACGGACGTCGACGGCCGGGGCCGGGTGGTCTTCGGCAAAGGCTACGAGGAGGACGTGCCCATCAGCGAGGCGGTGGCGGCATCGAGCTGCATCCCGCTGCTTTTCCGCCCCTACCGCATCGGCGACCGGTACTACGTCGACGGGGAGATCGTCCGCACCCTGTCCATCGACCTCGCCGTCGACGCCGGGGCGGACGTCGTGATCATCTCCAACGTCTACCGTCCCCACGTCACGCGGCACGGGGAATCGTCTCTGGCCCTCGCCGGGGCCAGCCGGGTGCTCCGCCAGTCCCTCAACATCGTCCTGTCGGAAAAGGAGAAGCGGGGGATCGACCTCATCCACCGGCTCTACCCCCACGTGACCGTGTTGAATGTTTCGGCGGACCTCGGTCGCTTTCCCTTCACCAACCGACTGCCGGCCCGGCAGCTGCTCACCCGGGGCTACCGGGAGGCGCTGCGGGTGCTCGCCTCGGCGAAGCAGCGAGGGGTGTTCGAGGTGCCTTCGGGGGTCCGCGCCGTAGGAGAAGCATGACGACGACGACGACGACGACGAACACGACGCCGGGCGACATCGCGACGGACCCGGAAGACGAATGGTCGGAAGACACCAACGTGCTGGAGCCGGCCCTTCCCGACGCCGTCGTCGTGCTGTGCACCGCGCCCGCCGACGATGAGACCGGCCCCCGTCTGGCCCGGGGGATGGTCGACGCCGGGCTCGTCGCCTGCGTCAATCTGATCCCCGGCCTCCGTTCCTTCTACCGATGGCGCGGCGAGGTCGCGGACGACCAGGAGACCCTGCTCGTGATCAAGACCCGGGCAGGGCGGGTGCCGGAGCTCACCCGCTGGATCCAAGAAGCCCACCCCTACGACGTCCCCGAGGTCGTCGCGCTCCCGGTGACCGACGGCGCCCGGCCCTATCTCCGGTGGGTGGTCGCCGAGTCGGACCCCGGCTGAGCCCGTTTTTAGAACGCCACGACGGCGGGGGAGGGCCCGGCGCGGACGACCAGGATGGCCGTGTTCCGCCAGCCCCAGCCCGGGACGCGCAGCCCCGTCGTCCCGTCCCCCGGGTCCCGGAGGGGCACCCGCACCACCAGGTCGTCGGCGGCGACGGGCGCGTTCGGAGGCAGCGTGCCGAAGGTCTCTGCGACGGAGGCGACGGTCACCCCCGCGGGGTCGACGTAATCCTCCGGTCGCCCCCCGGGGCTCCGCCCGAGGCGGGAGCGGGCGCTCGCCCAGCGGGCGAAGCCGGCGACCAGGTCGTCCCGGTCGATCCGGTTCCGAAAGCCGCCTTGCACCCGGGCCACGCTCGGGGCGAGGAGACGTTCCAGGGTGTCCCGATCGGCCCGGAGGATCGCCTCGAGAACGGCGAGGGCGGTGTCGATCGCCCGGCCCGTCGGCCCCCCGAGGCGGACCCCGACGGGCCCCTCGGCGGTGGTGGCCTCGGCCCGCACGGGGTGGCTTGGCGGCGGTGGGTCCCCCGCCGTGGAGGGAAGGGCGGAGGCCGCACCCGACGCCGGGGCATCCGCGGCCCGGGGCGCGCCGGCAGGCGGCCCCGCCGC
>DAPKRP010000840.1:0-8007 GCA_031800515.1 Polyangiaceae bacterium LLY-WYZ-14_1
AAATAACCGACCGAGCCGCGGAGCCGAGGCGGCGTCGGCTGCAAGGCGCGGCGACGAGGAATATCTGAAGGATATTTCGAGGAGCCGGAACGCCGCAGACGGCGTCGGATCGGCTTCGCGGCGACCGGAGCGTTATTTTGACCGACCCTCTGAGCAACCCCAGTCGGCACGGCGCGATGAGCGCCCATGGGCAGCGGACCCGGCGCGGTTTGCTATCTCCCCGGGGTGACGGCTTCGCCACCAGGGACGCTCCACGCCGACGCGGCCGCCGCGACCGGGGATGACCGGACCACCCGGCTGAAGCAACGCTTCGGACTGGCCGACTTCCGCCCCTGGCAACGGGAAGCGATCGATGCGCTCCTCGACGGCCCCGGCCGTGCCCTGGTGGTCGCGCCGACGGGGGGCGGTAAGTCCCTCTGCTATCAGTATCCGGCGACGGAGCTCGACGGCACCTCGGTGGTGATCTCCCCGCTGATCGCCCTGATGGAAGACCAGGTCCGCTCCCTGACCGCCCGGGGGATCCCCGCCACCTTCCTCGCCTCCACCCTGGACCTCGACGAACGTCGGCGCCGGGAACGAGCGCTCCAGGACGGCCACTACCGGCTGGTGTACGTCGCGCCGGAACGGCTGGCCGCGGGGGGCTTTCTGGAGTCCCTGCGCCGACTGCACCCCCCTCTCGTCGCCGTCGACGAAGCCCACTGCATCGCCGAATGGGGGCACGATTTCCGGCCCGACTACCTGCGGATCGGCGACGTGCTTCGGACCCTGGAACCGCGGCACGTCCTCGCCTGCACGGCGACCGCCACCCCCCGGGTGCGGGACGAGATCCTGCGGGGCCTCGGGCTCCCACCGGCGGAGACGACCGTCCTCGTCCGGGGCTTCGCCCGGCCCAACCTGCACCTCGCCACGGAGCTCGTGGAGCAAGGGGCGACCCGGGCCACCCTGGCGGTTCGGGCGGTGCGGGAAGCGTTGGGTCTGCCGCCGCGACCCTCCCGCGGCGGCGCCGCGCCGGCCACCGCCACCGGGGGGGCCATCGTCTACGCGATGACGCGGCGCCGGGCGGAGCAGATGGCGGACAAGCTCGGCCAGGCGGGCCTCGCCGCGGCCGCCTACCACGCCGGCCTTCCCCCGGAAGAACGGGCCCGGGTGGGCGACGCCTTCGCCGCCGGAGCCCTCGACGCCGTCGCCGCCACGAACGCCTTCGGGATGGGCATCGACCGACCCGACATCCGCGCCGTGGTCCACGTTCAGGCGCCCGCCAGCATCGAAAGCTACTACCAGGAAGTCGGTCGCGCGGGCCGGGACGGCCAACCGGCCCACGGTCTGCTTCTGACCGGGACCAGCGACCTCGCGGTGCGCCGCCGGCTCGTCGAACGGTCCGGCCGGGACGGGGAGGTCGTCGCTCCGGAACGGGTGGCCCATCACTGGGCCCTCTTCCTGGATCTGATGCGCTACGCCGAAGCGGGAAGTTGTCGGCACGACTTCATCCTTCGCTACTTCGGGGATGAACGGGAAACCCTCGGCGGCTGCGGACACTGCGACGTCTGCGTGCGCCTCGGGGACGCCGCCGGCGAAGGGCACCAGGTCCCGACGGAGCTCCCGGCGGAAGACGCTCTCGTGATTCGCAAGGCCCTCGCCGGGGTCGCTCGGAACCGGGGCCGCTCCGGGCTCCAGGCGGTGGCGGAGATGCTCCGGGGGGACGAAACGGAACGGGTGCGGCGGCTCGGTCACGACCAGCTGACCACCTACGGACTGCTCCGGGATCGATCCAAGGCCTGGGTCGTCGCGCTGCTGCGTCGGCTGGTCACCGCCGGCTACGCCGACCTCACCGCCGACGAATACCCCGTGATCGTCCCGACGACCCGCGGCGTCGAGGTGATGAAGGGCGACGTGCCACCCCGGGTGCTCCTGCCGGAGGAACCGGTCTCTCCGGGCAAAAAGCGCAGCCACCTGGCCGGGCGACGTACCGACCCGGACGACGACGTCCCCCTAGAGCCCGAAGGCCAGGCGCTCTTCGACGCGCTCCGGGCCGCCCGGAAGACGGCGGCGGACGCCCAGGGGGTGCCCGCCTACGTCATCTGCCACGACCGGACCCTCCGGGAGATCGCCCGCCGCCGGCCCCGGGACGAAGCCGAGCTCGCCGAGGTTCGGGGGATGGGTCCCGCCCGGATCGAAAGCCACGGGGATCGATTCCTGGCCGTCGTCCGGGAGCACGGCGCCGGCTCTGGTACCCTCTGAGGGTGCAGCGCCCCTACCTCTTCGAAACCGACGAGCACGCGGCCCTGCGGACGCAGGCTCGCCGCTGGGCGGCCCGGGAGATCGCTCCCCACGCGGCGGCCTGGGAAGAAGACGAAGCCTTCCCCCAGGCGCTCTACGGAAAAGCGGCGGCCGCTGGGATCCTGGGCATCGGCTATCCCGAATCCTTGGGGGGCATGGGGGGCGACCTCACCCACCTCCTCGTCGCCAGCGAAGAGATGATCCTGGCGGGCACGAGCGTTGGCACCTGCGTCGGCCTGGGCAGCCACGGGATCGCGCTGCCCCCGATCCTGTCCTTCGGCACCGCCGACCAGAAGGAACGCTTCGTCCGGCCCGTGCTCGCCGGACAGAAGGTAGCCGCCCTGGCGGTGACCGAGCCGGGGGGCGGCAGCGACGTCGCCGGGCTCGCCACCCGGGCCGTCCGGGAGGGGGATCACTACGTGGTCCAGGGCTCGAAGACCTTCATCACCAGCGGCTGCCGCGCGGACCTGCTGGTCACCGCCGTCCGCACCGGCGGGGAAGGCCATGGCGGGATCTCGTTGCTGGTCATCGAACGAGACACCCCCGGCTTCCACGTCTCGCGGACGCTGCGAAAGACCGGCTGGTGGGCGAGCGATACGGCGGAGATCGCCTTCGACGGCTGTCGGGTGCCCACCAGCCACCGGATCGGCCTGGAGAACGCGGGTTTCATCGCGCTCATGGCGAACTTCACCCAGGAACGGCTGCTGCTGGCCGCCCAGTGCGTCGCCATCGCCACCTTGGCCTTCCGGGAATCCGTGGCCTATGCCCGGGAACGGCGGGCCTTCGGCCGGAACCTGAGCGGCTTTCAGGTCACCCGGCACAAGCTGGCGGACATGGCGACCCGGATCGTCGCGGCGCGGGCCCTCGTCGGCGAGCTCGCCACGCACCACCGGACGGGAACCCAGGACCCTGCCCTCGCCGCGATGACCAAGAACGCGGCCACCGACATGTGCAGCGCCGTCTGCGACGCCGCGGTCCAGATCCACGGCGGGTCTGGCTACATGCGGGAGACCGTGGTGGAACGGCTCTACCGGGATGCCCGCCTCTACCCCATCGGCGGGGGCACCCGGGAGATCATGAACGAGATCATCGGCAAGGGCCTCGGCCTGTGAGCAGACCCGGTGGCCGCCGGCCCGCCGTGAACCTCGAATGGAATGGCTTATGGAAATGCTCCGCGGTTTCGCGATTCGACCGGCGCTGACGACGACCGCCCTGGCGGGCTGGATCGCGGCGCTGCACATCGGACTCCTCCTCGTCGGCGGACTCCTGGTCGGCTGCGGCGAATCGTCGCCCGGCCCGTCCGGGGAGCTCGACGGGGGCCGCCCCCCGGGAGGCGGCGGCGGCGCCGACGGTGGTCCGACCGGCGGCGACGACGGCGGGCCGCCGGACGACGCGGGCTCCGACGACGACCAGGACGCCGGCCGCCGGGTCGATGCGGGCCCGCTGCCGGACTGCGACCCAGGCCCCGAGGCCACCGTCGCGGTCGACGCCACCCCGGTCGTCCGCGTCCCCTTCGCCGGCATGGAAACGGACGCCGCGACCAGCAGTATCCGCCGGGTCGACCTGTCCGGCAGCGGCGACACGCTGGAGCTGCTGGTCACGGAAGCCCTGGACCGGGACGCCGTGCTCTGGGTCCGGGGTCCCTGCGAGCCGACCTGCACCGTCACCCCCCTACCGGGCACCTACGACGACCCGGTCCGGACCGCCGTCGTCGACTGGGACGGGGACGGGGATCGGGACGTCATCGTCGCCGACATCGGTCTCCTGTTTCCGGCGGACGCACCGGTCGGCCGGGTGCTGCTGCTCGAACGCACCGGCCCCGAGACCTTCGCCCCTCCCGTGGTGCTGGTCGACGAAGTGGGACGCGTCGCCTGCGCGGAGCCCGGGGATTTCGACGGGGACGGGGACCCGGACGTCGCCGTCTGCGAGTTTGGCAACTCGACCGGGAACGTCTTCTGGCTGGAACAGGACGGCGGCGAGATCGTCGACCGGCACACCATCGCTGCCGACCAGCCCGGCGCCATCCATCTGTTCCCCTTCGACGCCGACCTCGATGGCGATCTCGACCTGGCCAGCGCCATCAGCCAGACGGACGAGGTGATCGTCCTGTTCCGCAACGTCGACGGTCAGGGCGACTTCCGGCGGGAGACCCTGTTCGAAGGGGGAGACACCTTCTTCGGGACCAGCGGGATCCACCTTGCGGATCTGGATCAGGACGGAGACGTGGACGTGCTTCGCTCGAACGGTGACGTGCTCGACTTCGACCTTCCCCTCTCCGTCGATCCGGCGACCCTCCACGGGCTGGGCTGGCTCGAGAACGATGGCGCCGGAGGCTTCACCCACCGGCAGATCGCCAACCTCTGGGGCGCCTACGCGCTCCGGACCGCCGACTTCGACGGCGACTGCTTGATCGACGTGGCCGCCGCGGCCTACCGGCCGACGGGCGCCGGCGAGCCGCCGGAGGGCGCCGTCTACCTCTATCTGCAGCGACCCGACGGGACCTTCGCCCCGGGCCAGCCCGTCGGCACGACGGAAGCGCCGGAGCTCGTGGTGGCGATGGAGCTCGCCGACGTCAACGGCGACCAGGTCCCCGACGTCTGGACCGGCAGCCTCAACATCGAAGACCGGGACGAAGGCGTCTTCCGGCTGGCGACCCAGACCATCCGGCGGGAGCCGCTGGACGACTGAGGGTGTCGGGTGCTCAGGCCAGCATCTCGCTCCGGAGTCCCTGGGGGAGCTCGGGGTCGCCGAAGTCGTCCAGGGGCTCGCCCGCGTCGTTGGTCAGGCCGGCAGC
Source organism: Polyangiaceae bacterium LLY-WYZ-14_1 (assembly GCA_031800515.1). Lineage (GTDB taxonomy): Bacteria > Myxococcota_A > Polyangia > Polyangiales > DAPKRP01 > DAPKRP01. Next base: position 5,072 of record DAPKRP010000840.1, read on the forward strand.
GGCTCCGATGGTGTTCAGGAGCTGGCTGTGGTTCGGATCCCGCCGGTCGCCCAGCGCGACCATCTCGCCCTGCTTCAGGAAGCCACCCGCGCTCCCCGCCAGGATCCAGGGCACGTTCCATCGGCCGTGGGGCGGGCCGTTGGCGTTGTCGTTGTACCAGACGCTCACCCCGTGGCTGAGCAGGCTGTTCCCGTCCGGCATGACGTAGGCGTCCAGTCGTTCGAGCAGGTAGCGGAAGGTCTGGGCGAACTGCCGGTCCACGTAGTGATGGAGCAGGTCCGCGTCGGCGATCTGGGGACCGTCCCCTCCGTGACTCTCCCGACGGTGGGAGATGTAGTGGAAGTTGTTGTCCATCAGCTCGCCCGTATCGAGGTTGCGATACCGGGTGAAGCCGTCGTTGCCGGCGCCGACCTGGATCGCGGCGGACCGGGTGTAACCGCAGGCGATGGCCAGCACCGCCACGTCCATGTGGAGTCGGGCGGTCTCGAGCACCTCGTCCCCTTCGACGCTGTCGAAGCCGGGGCTCGCGCCTTCCAGCATCCGCGCGGCGTCGTCCGAAAGGCGGCAGGACAGGGCGACCTCCAGGTCCCGAATCGACGAAAAATGGAGGTCTAGCCGGCGGCGGTCGTCCGCGGACAGGTCCGACCGGGACAACAGCTGCTGCATCTGACCCCGGACCAGGTCGTTGACGCTGCGCCGCCGCTCGACGAGCTCGACCTGGGCTTCTTCGCTCATGCCGCCATCGCCGCCGACGATGGACTGGTAGGCGTTCCAAGGGTCGCGCAGGGCGGCTCGCTTGTTCCCGGGACCCCGGTAGGAGATGCAGGAACCACCGAGCCAGCCCCCGTGGCGGCCGGCGTACATGAACAAGGAATCCCGGCCGCCAGGGTTCAGCTCCCGACCGATGCGGTGGTCGAGGGACTCGCCGTTGGCCATCGAGTTCCCGCCGCTGGTCCCCGGGTAGGGCCCCACCGCGGTGAGGGCCTGAACCGCGCCTCTGGCGTGGCCGTCGTTGTAGGCGACGAAATCAGCGAGGTTGACGTTTTGAACGACCAGGAGGTGCTGCCGGTAGTCGACCAGCTCGTCGAGGGCCCGGCCCTCCAAGCTCTCCGGGGTCAGCGCGCCCATCTGCCGGGGCCAGAACCGTTCCGGCTCGTCGCCCCAGGACTGGGCGACCCCGCTCGCCTGGCGGAAGAAGATGGCGAACGGCTCCACCTCGTCGTCGGCAGCCGCCACCCGGCGGCCAGCGAGGCTTTCCAGGAACGGTAGCGCGATGGCCGTGCCGCCGATCCCTTTGAGGACGGCCCGGCGGGAGAGCGTGAGCCGGGACGCGGCCGGCTGCGGATGCTTCGACTTCGGGTCGCTGCTCATCGGTCGGTCTCCAGAGGGGCGCGGTAGATGAAGGCGGGGGTCGCCACCAAGGCGACCACGAGCTCCCGGACCGAGGCCCCCGCGAGGGACCGGTCCGTCACCCGGGACAGAAGCGGGTCGTCGACCCGTCCGTCGGTGCGGGCGTGCACGAGCTCGAAGGCGTGCTTGACGTAGCAGCGGTGGACCACCTCGCTCGCCGCCAGGGTCTCGGCGAGGCCGACCGCGTCGTCGACGGGCAGGGTCTCGCCGCCGATGAGGGGCGCCGCCGCCGTGTCGATCTCGAAGCCATTGTCCAGGTCGCGCCAGGCCCCGGTGGCGTCGTAGTGCTCGAAGGCGAAGCCGAAGGGATTGATCGCGTCCCGGTGGCATTGGGCGCAGGGGGTCCCGGGCTGTTCCGTGTGGGATGCCACCCGCTCGCGATTGGTCTGGCCCATGCCCGGAGGAAGCGGCGGGATCTCGGCCGGTGGCACGCCGATGGGGTTACAGGCGATTCGCTCGGAGAGGAAGACGCCGCGATGGATCGGGTCGGGCTCGAGAGCGGTCGCGTTCTTCGCCAGGAAGCCGACCTGGGTGAACACCCCCCGACGGCGGGCGGGGTCCAGGGAGACCCGGGAGAACTCGTCGTCGAGCCCCGTGGCATCCAGCCCGTAGACGGCGGCGAGGTCCGCGTTCACGAAGGTCTCCGTCGACGTCAGGAGGTCGATGAAGCCGAGCCCCCGCTCCCAGACGTCCCGCAGGAACAGATCGCTCTCCGTCACCGCCAGGGCGGCGAGGTTCCGGGGCGTCTCCGGGAAGGCGTCCCGGTTCGGCCGGATCGTCTCGAAGCGCGCGGTGTCGAGGAGCTGGCCGTGGAAACGGGCGACCGTGTCCGCGGCGCGGGGGTCGTCGATCATGCGCTCCGCCTCGGCCGCCACGACCTCGAGGTCCTGGAGCTCGTCCGCCGCCGCCCGGGCGAAGAGGACCTCGTCCGGCATGGAGTCCCACAGGGCATAAGAGAGGCGGGTCGCCACCTCCCAGCTCGACAGGGGGATGAGACCGCCGGCGCCGAGCTCCTCGCTCGTCTCCACCCGATAGAGAAAGAAGGGCGACTGGAGGACCGCTTCGATGACCAGCCGAGCCCCCGCCTCGAAGGGGCCGACCCCGGGATAGAGGCTACGCCCGGTCTCGTGGAGGCCGACCAGCGCCTGCCCCTCGTCGTCGGTCAGGGGGCGTCGGAAGGCGGCGGCGCCGAAGGCGTCGACGAAGGCCTCGGCCCGAGCGGCGAGCTCCCCGTCCGCCGGCGCGTAGACGCCGAGGAGCGCCGGGTCCCCGGCGACGACCCGAGCGACCTCCTCGGCGGCCCGCTGGTAGGACTGCCAGAGGGTCTGGTCGACCTCGAGGTGGTTGGCGTCGTCGTCGAAGAGGAAGCCCGCCGACTGCGGGTCCTGGCGGAAGGCGCCCGCATCGGCGACCCCGTCCGGGAGCCCGAACAGGTCGGTCACCGTGTTCTCCCACTGGCGGTGGGTCAGCCGGGGAAAGCGGGTGGTCTCGGCGGGGAGCTCGGGGCCGCGCTCGCCGACCCCGTC
>DAPKRP010000841.1:0-5590 GCA_031800515.1 Polyangiaceae bacterium LLY-WYZ-14_1
CACCGCCTCCAGCACCTTGGGCGCATCCCCCTGCGCCACCGCCAGCACCTGCGTGAGCAGCGCGGGCTTCACGGTCATGTTCCAGGTCATGGGGTTTCGTGATGAGGGACTGCGTCGACACGCATCTGGAGCCGCGGCGCGCTCATCTCACGCCCGCTGCCGGGCGAGCTGGAGGATCCGTTCTTCGGATAGCTGGACGGTGTCGATGAGCGACCGGTGGGCCTTGATCTCGACGGCCTCCCTTTCGGCGAGGTGGACGAACTCGCCGGTGCCCAGGTTGGGAAGGCGGTCCGCCGGATTGCGTTTCGCCTCCTGGAGCAGGGGCTTCATCTTGTCGATCGCGGTCTTGCCGGCGATGCGCCCGAGAAACCACGTGCTGACGTTGTCCCGCACCTTGTAGTCGAAGTCACCCGGGCTCTGGCTGGCCAGGAGGATGCCCAGCCCCGCAGAGCGGGCGCGTTTGACCAGGGACATGAGCGGCTCCTTCGTCGGCGGTTTTCCGTTCGCGGGCACGTACAGGTCCGCTTCATCCAGCAGCACCAGGGCCTGAAGAGTCTGGCTCGGCGCTTGGCTCGCCCACCTCTCGAGCTCGAGGAAGAGCCGGCTGAGCCAAAACTGAATGGCGCTCCCATCGCCAAGGAACTTGGTGCTGAGAATGGTGAGTCGGGTCTTCTCCGGAACCCGATGGTCCCCGAGCCCGAAGAGTCGCTCGGCGTCGAGGCGTTCGTCGGCGTCTCCGAGCAGGTGCCCGGAGGTCATGCGCAGCACCTCCAGGTCGTTCACGAGCCTGTGGAAGACCCGAAGGTCGAGCCGTCCGATGGCGTTGACCAGGGCGTCGTCCTGATCGGCGATGAGCTCGATGAGCTGCTTGAGGGTCGGATTCGCCTCGCCCAGCCCCGCAAGCACCTCGATCGCCTTGCCCAGGGCCGCGGTTTTCGGGCGGTCCGCCTGTTTGCTTCCGTAGTCCATCATCCCGCCCAGTCCGGCGGCGGCCCGCTGGGCAACCAGGGGACGGGTCGCGTCATCCATCGCCGCGAGCCCGATGGGGACCAGCGGCAGCGCCAAGGGCCGGCCGCGGGGCTCCCCCGGGGTGTAGACCGCCACGTCGAGCCGCTGCCGCAGCGCGGCGCGGCGTGCCCGCCGTTCCGAGTCTGGTTCCTGCTCGTCCCAGCGCTCCGGGTCCGCGTAGGCCGTTAGGTCGCCTTTCCGGTCGATGAGGATCGCCGGGATACCCATCATCGCCGCTTGCTCGACGAGGCCGAGGGCCAAGGTGGTCTTCCCGCTGCCCGACGACCCGAGGAACCCGGCGTGCTGGGTCAGGCGCTTCGCGCGAAGGCGGACCGGCTCGCTGCGCAGCGAGCGGGTTCGCCCGACCTCGAAGTCCGACTCGCTCGGGGTGGTCCCGACGCCGCCGGCGCCGGTCGGGCCCGTCGCGAGCGCCCCAGGGCGTGCCTTGGCGTCGCCTTCCGCTGAGGGCGGTTCCGTCGACGGTGGGGTGCCGCCCGGCCCCACAACGGGTGCCTCGCCTTCCCGACCGTTCGACGGCTCCGAAGGGCCATCTCCCGACGTCGTCTCCCCGGGGCCCATCGCCAGGGCGTCGGCGACTTCCGCGATGGATGCGAGGGGCCGACTCCCCCGACGCCACGCGACGAGGTCTTGGTTCTCTCCGAGATCCGCGACGAACGCCCGCAGGCCCGCGAGGACACGCCAGGTGACCTCGTGGAAGGTGACGCGACGGCCGCCCTCGGCGACGAATCGGCCGAGGGTGGCGGCGATCTTCGTCTTCGGATTCGACGGGTAGACGTTGGAGCGAATGGCGACGGGCAGCGCGTCGGCGTCCTTGGCTCGCGCCACCAGGGCGTCGATCTCCCTCTTGAGCCCCCCGCCCTGAGCGGCCTTGTCGCAGATGGCGACGAGGCGTCGCCCAGGGCCCCGCTCGAGCTGCACGAATCTCCCGTCGCTGGCGACCTCGAGCGCCGGCCCCGGCGGGTCCGCCTGGTCCTCTTCGAAGGCCAGCTCGGCGGCGGCCCACCCGACGAGCGCCGCCAGCTCGGCGTCCGCGTCGGGCACCTCGAACTCCGCTCCGGTCAGGAAATCGTTCCAGCGCTGCTCGAGATCGGTCGGCGGCCCCGGAGGCGGATCGCTCGATTGCGCCTGGTCGATGGAGTCAGCGTGGGGCAGCGCGCCTAGCGCCGCGGCCCCTTCCTGGTAGCGACGGCACCAGTCGAGCACGTCCCGCGTCCGCAGGTTGGCGACCCGACGAAGCACGTCCCGGTCGAAGGGGTACAGCGGCTCATCGTCCCGGACGTCGACGCCGTGCTCGCTGAACCCGACCTCGAGCCGGCGCGCGACCAGGGACTCCACCTCGTCGAGGGTTCGGCTGGCGTCGAGTTTGACCGGCTCCGGGTCGCGCACGATCCGATCGCGCACGGGCTGCGTCAGCGCGGACCCCAGGCTGGTCCAATGGTCCTCGACGCAGCCGAGCACGGAGACGGACGTGGGCACCTCGGCGATCAGCCGGACCAGGGTGTGTCCCAGGCTCTTGAAGGACTCGAGGGTCCGGTCATCGGCGAGCTCCTCGATCTGGTCGAACAGAAGCACGAGCAGCCGCTCCTGCCGCCGCCACATCAAACGTCCCAGGTCGACCAGGGTGGCGACGACGTCGTCTTCGCCGTCCCTCGACGGCAGGCCCCCGAGGAGGCCCTGTCCGTAGGGGTCGAGGGCATCGCCCCGGAGCCACTTGAGCGCCCGCGCCCGCACCGCCTTGCCCGGCCTGGAGAGACAGAGCATCGCCTGCAGGACCTGCGGGTCGACCCCGTCGAAGGCCGGGTCGGTCTCGAGGAGCTCGCTCGTCGCCGAACCCAGGACCTGGGCGAGCTCGTCAGGCGTCCCGTCGGCCTCGACGACGCGACGTCCTTCGTCGGCCGGGAGGCCGTCCAGGACCGCCTGGGCCAGCAGGTCGAGCCCGCTGCGCTCGACCGTCGGGGGGTCGTAGGCATGATTCAAGGAATCGACGACCTTGCGCAGCACGTACCGGGCGTAGGAATCGGTGCCCGTCGTGAGCTGCATGTACGCGACGTAGCCCAGGCGCTGGCCATGGATCTGATGTCGGAAGGCCCGGAGCAGATGGGTCTTCCCGGCGCCGCTCTCCCCCTTCAAGAGCAGGATGCGGCCGTGGACCGGGTTCGGCTGGGCGGCGACCTGGTCCACGCACCGCTGAAACGCCTCCCGGGCCGGGGCGTGGATCTCTTCGACGTCGAAGAGGTCCCGGGTCCAGACCTCATTCGCGTGGGCGACACCGCTGAAGACCGGCATCGACCCGGGCGTCAGGAAGGTCGTCAGGCGCCGGTCCGGCGCGGCCATCCCGGTGGCCGAGGTCGTCTTCGCCGCGACCTCCAGCACCAGCTGCTCCTCGAGCTCGCGACGGGTTCGCCCTTCTGCCTCGTGGCCATCGCCGAGCGCCTGTACCAGGTCGAGGAGCTCGGCCATCATCCGCTCGTAGAGCCGAAGCGGCTCGTCCTCTCCCTGCTGACGCAGGACCCCGCGGCAGATGGCATGCCCGAGGAACTCCGTCGCCGACGCGCCGCCGCCGAAGGGCGCGTTGTCTCTGCGGTAGAGCTCGATGAACCCCCGCACCTCGCCGGGCTCCTGGAGCGTCATGCCCTCGTAGGTCTCGCGGACCGACTTCAGGTACGGCAGGATGGCCTGTGCCAAGGGCGTCACCGCCGCGAGCTCGCCGTCGTCCAGCCGGTCGTCCGCGTAGATCATGCGCAGGCAGACCCGGAGACCGTCCTGCAAGAGCGACAACCGGACGAGCACGCTCTCGGCGACCCGGGTCTGAGACAACAGCGCCTCGACCGCGCCGCGCCGGTCCCGGGGGAGCAGCTCGAGCAGTCGCCCCGGGGAAACGGACCGACCGACGACCCCGGCGATCCGGGTGCTGGTTTCGACGACGTGACGGCCAAGACGCTGGGTGGGCGGCGGTGTCATCGGCTCCCCCGGGGTGTCGTATCGATGAAGTGGAAGCTGGCGTTCAGGTATCGGGTCTCCGACGCGCGGACGAGCTCTTCGGGCATCAGGCCGACGAGGTCGGCGCGGGCAAGGCGCAGCAGGCCCTCGCGGTTGGCCTCCGCCAGACGCGCCTTGAACTGCTCGAGGGTTCGGTCCTTGTCGGACGCCTGCCAGGCTTCCGAGATGAAGACCTTGTTCTCGCCGAAGCGACCCCCGGCGCCGACCCGGGCGGCGGCGGCCAGGGCCGAGCGGGCGAAGGCGGGCAGAGACTCCGACGGCGGCTTGGCCTGTCCATCGCCCCGCGGCACCTGTTCGGCACCCCTTGGTGAGCCCTCGGTTGAACGGGCTTCATGGGTTTCTCGGCCCCCGGCCCGGGTCGATTCCCCGGCGGCGACGAAGGGCACCGGCCTCTTCTCAAGCCAGCGCTGGACCAGCTCGTCTTGAAGCGCGTTCGCCGACCGCCGATGAGGCGCGTCCAGCGCCCGGGCTGCCGCGACGTCGACCTTGCTCGCGAAGGACGCGCGGCTCGGGCCGACGAGCTGCTCGATGACGTGGTCCCGCAGCGCACCCACCGAAGCCGGCTTGTCCGTCTCGACGCCGAGGGCCCGCCAGATCAGCGCGTCCGCGACCTGGTTCCGCGACGGGAACGACCGCGCCGCCGTACCGAGGGACCTGCGGAGCACCTCGCCGACGGCGTGCTCCGCCTTGGCTACCCGGTCTTCCCGCTTCGCGACGGCGGCGTCGACTCCGAGCGCCGCCGCGACCAGGTACCGCTTCCTGAACTGGTCCCACCGGGACCCCGGCGGAATGGCCGGGAGCCCGACGGCCTGGGCGGCGCGTCGCCGGCCCGCTTCCGTGATGCGGAGCGGTTTGGCCGTGATCATCCCGGCGGCGTCGAGACGGGCGATGGACGCGTCCAGGTCGGCACCGGCGCCGTCCCCGACGATCCCCTGGAACGCCTTGGCGACCGTGGACCGGGTGGGCGGCGACTTCGCCGTCCCACAGGCGAGCCTCAGGAGCACGAAGGCGTCGAAGCGTTCTGGGGAGATCTCAACGTGCATCGGTCCCGGTGTCCCTTCTCTCGTGCGTTCGGTCGGATCGTCGCTCGTCCAGCACCTGGGCCAGCCGGTCGAGCAACGCTGCGATCTCCGTCACGACGTCCTCCGCCAGGATCCGCATGATCAGATAGCCATGGCGTTGAAGGACGAGATCCTTCGACCGGTCTCGTCGGTAGGCGCGGGCCTCCCCGAAGTGGCGGTAGCCATCGACCTCCAGCACGACCCGTTCCTGTCGAAACAGGAAGTCCGCCTCGAGCCGCCGAGCCCCGAAACGAACGTCCAGGGTGCCGTTCAGCTCGAACCGGCCTCGGGTCGGCGGAAAGACCGCGAAGATCTCCGCCAGAAACGCCTCGGCGGCGCTGCGGGCTCGGCCCACGTGGCCCGGGGACGTGCCCTGCGCCGACGGGGGCGGCGAGGACGGGCGCGTCCACGCCGCGTCCACGACGTCCCTTGGGACGCCCGAGATGCCGCGGGACGCCAGTCGGGACAGGGCCGCCGACAAGTCCCCTTGTCGTCGCTCG
>DAPKRP010000842.1:0-6366 GCA_031800515.1 Polyangiaceae bacterium LLY-WYZ-14_1
GCCGGGGTCGTACGGGATCTCGGGGCGCGGGGGGAGGCGGTCGTCTCGACGCCAGACGCGGGGGTCGTGCTCGTCCCCGGGGCGTTTCCCGGGGAACGGGTCCAGGTGCGCCTCGACGGACGCCGGCGCGGGGTGGCGACGGGTACCCTCTCCGCCGTCCTCGAGCCGTCGCCGGAACGTCGGACGCCCCCATGCCCCCTGGCGGCGGACGGACGCTGCGGGGGCTGCCCCTGGATGGCCCTCACGCTCGAGGCCCAGCGCCGGGAGAAGCAGCGGCGGGTCGCCGGGGCCGCCGGGCTCGACCCGGCCTCCGTCCCCCTCGTCGCCGGACCCTCGCCCTGGGCCTACCGGCGTCGCGCTCGCCTTCGTTTCGTCGGTCCCGACCGGTCCCCGGGGCCTCGCCTGGGCTTCCACCGACCCCGGTCCCAGGGCGTCGTCGACGTGGCGACCTGCCCGGTCCTGGTGGCTCCCCTAGACGCCCTTCTGCCCGTGCTCCGGGCGTCCCTTCTCCCGCGCCTTCGGGGTCGGGGGGAGCTTCACCTCGGGCTCGGGGAGGGGCGGCGGCCGGTGCTCCTGGCCCGGACGCCGGACCCGCAGCCCCCGGAGGCCTATCGAGCCCTCGAAGCCCTGGTCGCCGCCGATGGCGGGGAGGCCGCCGCCGGCGCCCCCCTGGCGGGGGCGGTCTTCGAGGTCGACGGGATCCGAACGACGGTCGGCGACCCCCGAGAGGTCGTGTCCTCGGGGGACCCCGCAGGATCCTCGGAGGACCTCCGGACCGCCCCGGGGGGCTTCGCCCAGGCCCAGGAGGCGGTGAACGAGGCCCTCGTGGCGCGGGTGGTGGCCGCGGCGGAGCCCGAAGGCGCCCGGGTGCTCGAGCTCTATGCAGGTCACGGCAACCTCACCGTCGCCCTGGCACGAACCGCCGCCGAGCTCGTCGCTGCCGAGCGCGACCCGGAGGCGGTCGCCGCGACCCGGGAGAACCTGGCCCGCCAGGGTCTCGGGGACGGCCGTCGCCCCCAGATCCGGGTGGCGGACGCCGTCGACGCCGTCCGGAGCGGTTCGAATGGACGGTGCGTCTCCGGCCTCAGCCAGATCCGGGTGGCGGACGCCGTCGACGCCGTCCGGGCGCGCACCCCGGGGACCGTCGACGTGGTGGTCCTCGACCCGCCCCGGCGGGGCGCCGGACCCGAGGTCATCGCGGCGGTGGCGGAGCTCGCCCCGGCCCGGGTGGTCCTGGTGAGCTGCGAGCCGGTCACCCTGGCCCGGGACCTCCGGGGGCTCCTGGCCCGGGGCTACGACGTCGACCAGGCGGTCGCCTTCGACATGTTTCCCCAGACGCCCCACGTCGAAGGCATGGTGCGGCTCCGGCGGGGAGGTCGGGGCTGAACCGGCCCCCGGGTGGGAGTGCGGCTGCGGCTTTCGTGTTAGGAGACGCCGTCCGGGCCGGGATGGCAGACGAGGCTGCGACGTGAAGTGCCCATTCTGCGGCACCCTCGACAACCGGGTGATCGATTCCCGGCTGTCCCAGGGGGGCGAGGTGACGCGCCGCCGCCGGGAATGCGATGCCTGCGGCCGGCGCTACACGACCTACGAACGGGTCGAGCAAGCGGTCCCCCTCATCGTCAAGAAGGATGGTCGTCGCGAGCCCTTCGACCGGATGAAGGTGCTCGCCGGGCTCGGCCGGGCGGTGGAGAAGCGGCCGGTCTCCGCCGAGGCGCTCGATCGATTGGTGGACGCCCTCGAACGGGACCTGACGGAATCCGGCGAACGGGAGGTCCCGTCCAGCCTGGTCGGGGAACGGGTGATGTCCGAGCTCCGGAGCCTGGACCAGGTCGCCTACGTGCGCTTCGCCAGCGTCTACCGCCAGTTCGAGGACATCCAGGAGTTCATGAAAGAGCTCACCGGTCTCCTCGCCGCGACCCCGGGCCCGCCGGAGGATGACCGGCGATGACCCGCCGGACCCAGGACGACGCCGTCCAGTCCCGGCGGGACCGGCGCTGGATGGCCCGCGCCCTTCGGCTCGGCGCCCAGGGCCGTCCCAGCCCCAACCCCCACGTCGGGGCGGTGGTGGTCTCCCGGGACGGGCGGTGGGTGGCCGATGGCTTCCACGCCCGGGCGGGCGCCGCCCATGCCGAGGTCGCCGCCCTCACCGCGGCCGGGGAGGCCGCCCGGGGGGCGACCCTCTATGTCACCTTCGAGCCCTGCAACCACTTCGGCCGGACCCCGCCCTGCACCGATGCGATCCTCGCCGCGGGGGTGGCCCGGGTGGTCGTCGGCTGCCGGGACACGGCTCCCCACGTTCCCGGCGCCCTCGAGAAGCTGCGGGCCGCCGGGGTCTCGGTGACCGTCGGCGTGCGGGAGGGGGAAGCCCTGTCCCTGGTCGCCGACTTCACCAAGCACATCCGGACGGGGGTCCCCTTCGTCACCCTGAAGGCGGCGGTTTCCCTCGACGGCCGGATCGGGACCCGGGAAGGGGATTCCCGCTGGATCACCGGCGAGCGCGCCCGCGCCGAAGCGCACCGGCTGCGGGACCGCTCGGACGCCGTGTTGGTCGGGGTGAGCACCGTCCTCGCCGATGATCCGGAGCTCACCGTTCGCCACGTGGCCGGCCGCACGCCCCTCCGGGCGGTTCTGGACTCGACGCTGCGCACCCCGCCGGACGCCCGGCTCCTCGCCACCTCCTCCCGGGAGGCGCCGGTGCTCCTGTTCCACGGGCCCGACGCCCCGGAGGACCGCCGGGAAGCGCTCCGCCGGGCCGGCGCCGAGCTTGTCCCCGTGCCCGGGCGGTCCGGGCGCCGGGAGGAGGGCGTCGAGGCGGGCGAGCTGACCCTGCAGCCGGTCCTCGAGGAGCTCGGCCGCCGGGAGGTGGTCCGGCTCCTCGTCGAAGGGGGCGGGCGCGTCCACGGCTCGTTCCTCCGGGAGGGGCTCGCGGACCGGGTCGCCTGGTTCATCGCGCCGGTGCTCTTCGGGGACCCGGCGGCCCGGGCCGCCGTCGCTGGAGGACCGTTGGCGTCCATGGACGACGTCATCCGGCTACGTCCGACCCGGGTGCGACGGCTGGGCCCGGACGTCCTGGTGATGGCCGACCTTCCGGGAGCCCTGGGCGCCGACCCGGAGCGACCGTAGGCTCTCCGGGTGTTCACCGGACTCGTAGAAGAGGTCGGCACCCTCGACGGGGTGTCGCCCGGGGCCAAGGGCGCGGAGCTTCGGATCCGGACCGCCCGGCTCGAGGACCTGGTCCTCGGGGAATCGATCGCCGTCGACGGGGTCTGCCTGACCGTCAAGGACCGAGGGGTCGGTTGGTTCACCGTCGACGCGTCGGAGGAGACCCTGGCCCGGACCACCCTGGCTCGGGCGGCGCCCGGCGGGCGGGTCCACCTGGAACGGGCTCTGGCCCTCGGAGACCGGCTCGGTGGGCACCTGGTCACCGGCCACGTCGACGGCGTGGGCGAGGTCGCCGCGCATCGGCCTCGGGGCGACAGCCTGGAGGTGACCTATGCCGTGCCGGAACGGCTCGCCCCGTTTCTCGCTCCGAAGGGCTCGATCACCGTCGACGGGACGAGCCTCACCATCAACGAGGTCGAGGAGGCGGGCTTTCGGGTGGTGCTGGTTCCCTGGACCCGGGCCGAGACGAAGCTCGACGCCACCCCCCCCGGAGGGCCGGTCAACCTCGAGGTCGACGTCCTGGCGAAGTACGTCGCCAGCCTCCTCCGTCGACCCGGGGTCACCGGCGGGCCCGACGACGGCGGGGTGTCCCTGGACCTGCTGCGTCGCCAGGGCTATGTCTAGGCCGCGTCGCGCCCGGAGCTCGCGCTCCTCGCGTTCCCGGCCGTAGCGAACGCCCGCCGCGCTCCTCCCTCCACGGCCCCCGGTTGCTGTAGTGGACGACCCCATCGCACGCGTCGAAGGCGCCCTCGAGGCCATTCGAGAGGGACGGATGGTGATCCTGGTCGACGACGAAGACCGGGAAAACGAGGGGGATCTGGTGCTCGCCGCCGAGCACGCCACGCCGGAAGCGGTGAACTTCATGGTGCGCTTCGCCCGGGGACTGGTCTGCCTGTCGATGACCGAAGCCCGCGCCGACGCCCTCGAGCTCCAGCCGATGGTCGAGGCGAATGGCGCCCTGCGGAGCACCGCGTTCACCGTGTCCATCGAAGCCCGAACCGGGGTGACCACGGGGATCAGCGCGGCGGACCGGGCGCGGACCATCCGCGTCGCCGTGGACCCGGCCTCTCGGCCCTGGGACCTGGTGCGGCCCGGGCACATCTTCCCCCTCCGGGCCCGGCCCGGGGGCGTGCTGCAGCGGACCGGCCACACGGAAGGCTCCGTCGACCTCGCCCGGCTGGCGGGCTGCCAGCCGGCGGCGGTGATCTGCGAGATCATGAACGACGACGGCACCATGGCCCGGCAGGACGACCTGGCGCGCTTCGCCCGCACCCACCGGCTCCCGATGCTGAGCATCGCGGACCTGGTGCAGTACCGGCTCCAGCGGGAGCGCCTGGTCCACGAGGTGCTGCGGCGCACGGTCCGCTTTTCCTCCGGCCGCCCGTGGGAGGCACGGGTCTACGAGGTGGACGTCGACCAGCGTCAGTTTCTCACCTTGTCCTTCGGCGGCCCGGGGCCCGAACCGACCCTCGTCCGGGTCCACACGAGCAGCGTCTTCGGCGACGTCTTTCGAGCGATCGGCGGAAGCGTGACCATCGAGCAGGCGATGGCGCGGATCGAAAGCGAAGGGGCGGGCGTGGTGCTGTTCCTGCCGCGGCAGGCGACCCTGGCCGCCGAGCTCGAACGCCTGGCCGCCCGGGGGGCCGCGGCCCGGGAAGGGGAAGACGTTTCGTCTCATCGGGCCGCGGTCCGGGGAGAAGCCGCCCCGGCGACGGCGGAGTCGGACGGGGACGAGGTCCTCCGGGAGTTCGGCCTCGGGGCCCAGGTCCTCGCCGATCTCGGCCTTGGAAAGCTTCGGGTGATGACCACCCGTCCCCGGCGGTTCGCCGGCCTCGACGCCTACGGGCTCGAGGTCGTCGAACAGCTGCCGATACGCCCCGACGGTCTTCCCGATGGGGAGCGGGACGACGGAGACGGCGCGCCTCGCTCCCCGGACGCCTCCCTCCCCTGACCAAGACCATGCCGACGCCCAGCGACCCCCGGAACCCATCCATGCCCCAGGAGATCGGCGGCACCCTGGTCGGGATCCCCGACGACGCCGAGCTCGCCATCGTCGCCTCCCGCTTCAACCACTTCGTCGTGGACCGCCTGGTGGAAGGCGCCATCGGTGCCCTGGGCCAGCTCGGGGTGGGGCCCTCCCGGCTGACGGTGGTCCAGGTGCCCGGCGCCTGGGAGCTGCCCTGGGCGGTGCGTCGGCTCTGCCGGACGGGTCGCTTCGCCGCCGTCGTCGCCGTGGGCGCGGTGATCCGGGGGTCGACGCCCCACTTCGACTACGTCGCCGGGGAGGCCAGCCGGGGGTGCGCCGCGGCCATGGCGGAGACCGGCGTCCCCGTCGGCTTCGGGCTCCTCACCACGGACACGATCGAGCAAGCCATCGAGCGGGCCGGGACCAAGGCGGGGAACAAGGGCGCGGAAGCGGCGATGGTGGCGGCGGAGATGATCACCCTCGGCCGGGCGCTCGAAGACGCCGGGCTCTGAAGCGCGACGACGATGGCCACCGGCACGCGACGGCGGGGGCGCGAGGCGGCCCTCCAGATGCTCTACCTGATGGACGTCTCCGGGGGATCCGTCGAACAGGCGATCGCCGCCTACTACGAGTACCTGGCGGCGAATCGGGATGGAGAGGACTTCGCCCGAGCCCTGGTTCGGGGATGGGCGGAGCATCGGGAAGAGGTCGACGGGCGCATCCGGCAGGTCAGCCAGCACTGGCGCCTCGAGCGCATGAGCTGGGTCGACCGCAACATCCTCCGGCTCGGCACCCACGAGCTCCTTCATCTGGACGACGTCCCGCGACGGGTGACCTTGAACGAAGCCGTCGAGCTCGCGAAGCGCTTCGGCGCGGAGGGGAGCCCGGGCTTCGTCAACGGTGTCCTCGACCGCATCGCAGCGGACCTCGGGAAGGCCTGATGGAGTTCCGCTTCGCCTCGCCGGAGCTTCGGGGGATCGACCAGCTCCGCCTCGACGCCCTGGCGTTGACCTACTTCGAGGACGAACGACCCCTCCGAGGGCTGGCGGGCCAGGTCGATTGGCGGCTCTGTGGCCAACTCTCTCGCTGGATCGCCCGGGGGCGGCTCACCGGGGCATCGGGGGAGCGGGCGTTGCTCCCGACGGTGCGCCGGCTGGGGCCCGAGCGACTCTTGCTCCATGGATTGGGGCCGCGGGACGACTTCTGGCATGCGGGGGAGGCCCGCTTTCGGGAGC
>DAPKRP010000843.1:0-2719 GCA_031800515.1 Polyangiaceae bacterium LLY-WYZ-14_1
CGCCGTCGGAGGCCGCCCGCCTCGGTCGCGCCATCGGTGGCGGCCTGCGGCGGGGGCAGGCCTCTTCCCCAGCGGCGCCTGCGGGCGGGGCTCGTCCCCCCCGCATCGTGCCCCCGAAGGACACCGGCCCACCCCCCGGGCCCAGCAGCGCCGGTGGGGTGCCGGCGCCCCGGGTGGCGGACGGCTACCAGCCGCCGCCGACCTCCCTCCTGGACGCCGCGCCCCCGAGCGGGATCGCCGTGGACGCAGGCGAGCTCCGGGCCAACGCCGACCGCCTCGTCGACAAGCTCGAGGCCTACGGGGTCAAGGGAAGGGTCGACGAGATCCATCCCGGCCCGGTGGTGACCATGTACGAGTTCGAGCCCCGAAGCGGGACCAAGATCGCCAAGATCGCGGGCCTCGCCGACGACCTCGCGATGGCCCTCGCCGCCCAGAAGGTCCGGATCGTCGCGCCGATCCCGGGGAAGGCCCGGGTCGGCTTCGAGCTGCCGAACGACCAGCGGCAGACCGTCTATCTGCGGCAGGTGCTCGAGGACGAGCGCTGGCGGCGGCTAAAGGGAGCGCTCCCGGTCGCCTTCGGCAAGGACATCGCCGGGCAGCCCGTCTACGGCGACCTGGCGAAGATGCCCCACCTGCTGGTCGCCGGGGCGACCGGGTCCGGCAAGAGCGTCGGGATCAACGTGATGCTCTGCTCGCTGCTCCAGCAGAAGACGCCGGAAGAGGTGCGCCTTCTGATGATCGATCCGAAGGTGGTCGAGCTCGCGGTCTTCGACGGTATCCCCCACATGCTCCTGCCCGTCGTCACCGACATGCGGAAGGCCGCCCTGGCGCTCCGCTGGGCCGTCGACGAGATGGAGCGTCGCTACCAGCTCTTCGCCGACGCGGGCGCCCGGAACATCGCCAGCTTCAACGAGCGGGTGGAACGGGTGGCCGCCGGCGGCCTCGCCCAGGACAAGTTCTGGCGCCGGGGAAAAGGGCCCAGGGGGGAGGACCAGGGATCCGATTCAGAGCCAGCGGGACCGCCGGAGAAGCTGCCCTACGTCGTCGTCGTGGTCGACGAGTTCGCCGACCTGATGATGGTCGCCGCCAAGGACGTCGAAGCCTGCATCGCCCGGCTGGCCCAGAAGGCCCGGGCGGCGGGGATCCACGTCGTGCTGGCCACCCAGCGGCCCAGCGTCGACGTGATCACCGGCATGATCAAAGCCAACTTCCCGTCCCGGGTGGCCTTCAAGGTCAGCCAGCGGGAGGACTCGAAGACCATCCTCGGCCGGAGCGGCGCCGAGCACCTCCTCGGCATGGGCGACATGCTGATGTTGCCGCCGGGCACCGGCGACCTGAAACGGGTCCACTCCGCCTACGTCAGCGAGGACGAGGTGCGGGTCTTCTGCGACCATCTCCGAGCTCAGGGGGAGCCGGTCTACGACGAAGAGATCCTCCGCCCCCGGGACGACGACGGGGACGGTCCGGGTCCCGCCGGTGGGAGCGGCGACGATCCCCTCTACGACCGAGCCGTCGCCGCCGTCGCCCAGGCGGGCTACTGCTCGATCAGCCACCTCCAGCGGCAGCTCGGCGTCGGCTACAACAAAGCGGCCAAGCTGGTCGAACAGATGGAGCGGGAAGGCGTGGTCGGACCGGCCAGCGGGAAGGCCGGCGGCCGCCGGGAGGTCTTCGTCCAGCCCGTCTGACCGCTGCCTCCGGGACGCCCCCCGCTCCCCGTGGGACCATGGACTCCATGGTGAACCCGGGCAGGGGTAAAAGTACCATCCTCGTCGGCGCCGCCTTGCTCGCCGTGGCTCTTGCTCGGCCGCCGACCGCCGCCGCCCAGCGCTCGGGCGGCGGGGGATCCTCCGCCTCGGAGAGTGCGGGCGCCTCCCCCGGCCGGGCTCCGGACGTGGGGGCGATGAACGCCCGGGCGGCGCTCCTGGTGGACAAGCTGCTGCGGCTCACCGCCTGCCTGACGGAGGCGCGGAGCCGGGCGGCCGACGCCCAGCTGATGATCGAACAGTCGGCGCGGCAGGCGGGGGACCCGAGCGCCGACCCGGAGGTCCGGCGCGCCGCCCAGGCCACCCTCCGAGCCCTCGAGCCCCGCCTCGAACGGATCGAGCGGGGGGCGGAGCGCTGCGTGCAGGAGAACGGCGCCGGCGGCTTCGTCCTCGGTGAGGCCCCGGGCCCGGGGGTGCGCTACGTGGACGCGGCACCCACCGGGGCGGAGGCCCGGGTGGCCCGGGCCGCACCGTCGCTCCAGGTGTTCGACGAAGACGCCCCCCTCGCCTCTGGGGTGAGGATCGTGCGCGGGGAGCGGGTCGACGGGTCCGGCCGCGCCGACGCCGCCGCCGTGCGGTCCCTCGTTCGGGGGATCGGCGAGGAGGTGCGCCAGTGCTGGGACGCCTGGGCCGCCCGGCGCAGCGACCCCCGGGGGACCGCCGAGCTCGTCTTCACCCTGTCCCCGGGTCGCGGGCTTCGGCGCGTCCGGGTCGAGGGCAGCACCATCCGCAGCGCCGCCTTCCGCCGATGCCTTCGGGCGGCGGGGCGCCGCATGGGGGCGGCCTCCGGCGTCGAGGGGATCGCCCGGGAGGGGGAGGTCACGGTCGCCTATCGACTTCGTTTCGGCGGGGACTGACCCGGCCCCGGCGCGGATCCCTCGACACCCTCTCGTCAGTGGACGAAGAAGGCCTCGTCCCGACCCGGCACCACCTCCAGGTGGATGTGGTTTCGATGG